>NZ_RZQA01000303.1:0-6718 GCF_004022915.1 Mesorhizobium sp. M7A.F.Ca.US.006.04.2.1 | reverse complement strand
ACAATCCCCCCCGACCCGCCAGCGACTGCAGGGCGTTCCGCTGCACCCTTGGCGCGGTAACCCGCCGCTCGATAGGCGGCGACCGGGTCGATGGCGCCGCCGGTCTTCAGCCGCGCCATGGCGAGGATCGGCTCGACATCGGTGCGGTAGGCCGCTTTCAGCGTCTGCGTCGCCATCAGCGCGTCATTGCTATCCTGAAAATCTTCCAACGCCTTGCGGTCGACCAGCAGCGCCTGCGCATAGGCGCGCTGCACCTCGACCGCCGATAGCATCAGGCTTTCGATCGGATCGGTGACGTTGTGGCTCTGGTCGAGCATGTGGGCCGGGTCGAACCCCTCGGCGCCGGAAAGTTCGGCGTCGACCAGTTCGTTGAAGACGAGAAACAGCCGGTAAGGATCGATCGAACCGGCGTCGAGATCGTCGTCGCCATATTTCGAATCGTTGAAGTGGAAGCCGCCGAGTTTTTTGAACTGGATCAGCCGCGACACGATCATCTCGATGTTGACGTTTGGGGCATGGTGGCCGAGGTCGACGAGACAGAACGCCTTGTCGCCCAGCTCCTGCGCGATCATGTAGTTGGTGCCCCAGTCCTGCACGACGGTGGAATAGAAGGCCGGCTCGTACATCTTGTGCTCGCTGAACAGCTTCCAGTCGGCGGGCAGTCCGGCGTAGACCTCTTTCATGGCGTCGAGATAGCGCTCGAATGCCTTGGCGAAATTGACCTGGCCGGGAAAGTTCGAACCGTCGCCGATCCACACCGTCAGCGCCTTGGAGCCGAGCGTCTTGCCGATCTCGATGCATTCGAGATTGTGCTCGACCGCTTGCCGGCGCGTGCCGGCGTCGGCATGCGACAGCGAGCCGAATTTGTAGGAGAGCTTCTGGTCCTTGGCGTCGGAAAAGGTGTTGGAGTTCATGGCGTCGAAGCCGAGGCCAAAGCGCGAGGCCGCTTGCTTCAGCCGGTTCGGATCGGCCTTGTCCCACGGAATGTGCAGGGAAACGGTCGGCGTCGCCTGCGTCAATTGCTGGATGACGGCGCAATCCTCGATCTTGTCGAAGATGTCGCGTGGCTCGCCGGCACCGGGAAAGCGGGCAAAACGCGTGCCGCCGGTGCCGACGCCCCAGGACGGGATCGCCACCGCGAATTTCTCGACCTTGTCTCTGACAGCGTCGATGGCGATGCCGCGACGGTCGAGCCGCTCGCCGAGCGAGGCATAGTCGCGCTCGAGGTTGGCCTTGCGCGCGGCGTTGTCCTTGTCGACGAGGCCGGCGGAGATGATGTGTTCCATCGTCCCCTCCGCTCAGCGCGTGAACGACTGGGCGTTGCCCGCGTCGACATTGATGATGTTGCCGGTCGACTTGGCCGACATGTCGGACGCCAGGAAATAGATCGCCTCTGCGATGTCTTCCGGGAAGACCGAGCGCTTCAGCATCGAACGCGAGCGATAGTGCTCCTCCAGATCGTCGGTCGACATCTTGTAGGCGGCGGCGCGCTGTTCCTTCCACTCGCCGGTCCAGATCTTCGAGCCGCGCAGCACCGCGTCCGGGTTGACGACATTGACCCTGATCTGCGCCTCCGCGCCCTCCAGCGCCAGGCAGCGGGCGAGATGGATCTCGGCAGCCTTGGCGGTGCAATAGGCGGCGGCGTTCGGCGATGCGGCAAGGCCGTTCTTGGAGGCGACGAAGACGACGTTGCCGCCAATCTTCTGCGCGCGGAACAGCCGGAACGCTTCCCGCGAGACCAGGAAATAACCGGTCGACAGGATGTCCATGTTCTTGTTCCACAGCGCCAGCGTCGTCTCCTCGATCGGCGCCGAGGAGGCCAGCCCTGCATTCGATACCAGAATGTCGATGCCGCCGAACTCGACCGCTGTCTCGGCAAAGCCCGAAATGACCTGCTCCTCCGAGGTGACATTGATCAGCACCGGCCGCACGAAGTCCCTGCCGTAGACTTTCGCCAGTTCGTCATTGGTGCTGGCGAGTGCCGCCTCATCGATGTCGGCCAGCACCACGCAGGCGCCTTCGCGCAGCAGGCGGTTGGCCGTGGCGCGGCCGATGCCGCCGGCGCCACCCGTGACCAGGGCGATCTGGCCGGCAAGCGACTTCGGCTTCGGCATACGCTGCAGCTTCAGGTCTTCGAGCAGCCAGTACTCGATGTCGAAGGCTTCCTGTGCAGGCAGGCCGACATAAGACGACACGGTGGAGGCGCCGCGCATGACGTTGATGGCGTTGACATAGAATTCGCCCGAGATGCGCGCCGTCGCCTTGTCGCCGGCGAAGGTGAACATGCCGACGCCGGGCATCAGGTAGACGACGGCATTGGGATCGCGGATGGCGGGCGAGTCCGGATGCTTGCAGCTGTCGTAATAGGCCTGGTAGCCAACGCGATATTCGGCGATGTCGTCGGCAAGACGCGCGATGACGGCATCGACATCGGGTTTTGCCGGATCGAACTCGATGACCAGCGGGCGGATCTTGGTGCGCAGGAAATGGTCAGGGCACGACGTGCCAAGTGCCGCCAGCGGGCGCAGATCCCTGGAGTTGACGAATTCGAGCACAGCAGTGGAATCGTCGAAATGGCCTGTTTTGTGGCTCCTTTCCGAGATCAGGCCGCGAATCCTCGGCATCAGTTTGGCCGCGATGGCACGGCGCTCAGTGGCGTCGAGCGACTTGGCCGCTTCACCGCCGAAGATAGCGACACCCTCGGAGCGGCGCTCGAACCATTCGATCGCCTGGTTGATCACTGAGATCGTCGTCTCGTAGCATTCCCTGGGGGTGTCGCCCCAGGTGAACAGGCCGTGGCTTTCCAGGATGACGCCCTTGGCGGCTGGGTGTTCGAGGCAGAATTTCTCCAGCCACAGGCCAAGTTCGAAGCCAGGGCGCTTCCACGGCAGCCAGCCGATGGCCTCGCCGAAGATTTCTTTCGTCAGCGCCTTCGAATCCTTCGCCGCGGCAATGGCGATGATGGCATCGGGATGCATGTGGTCGACAAAGGGCTTCGGCACGTAGGCATGCAGCGGCGTGTCGATCGAAGCCGCACGCGGATTGAGGTTGAAGGTGCAGTGCGGCAGGAAGCCGACCATCTCGTCTTCGTGCTCGACGCCGCGATAGAGGCCTTTGAGCGCGCGCAGCTTGTCCATGTAGAGCGTGGCAAAGCCGTCCAGCTTGATCGAGGCGCTGTCGCCGCCCGATCCCTTGACCCACAGCACTTCGACATCCTCGCCGGTAAGCGGGTCTTTCTGCCAGATCTTCGACGACGTGTTGCCGCCGCCATAGTTGGTGACCCGCTTGTCGGAACCAAGTGTGTTCGAACGGTAGACCAGAAGTTCCGGCCCGCTCATGGCGTGAGCCTTGGCCTCGTCCCACAGATTGGCGAGGCGCGCGCCGGTGCGCTTGTCGAGCATAAGAAATCCTCCCGAAGGCACGCAGAAGGCGCGGCCATTTGGCCCCGAATTTCCACGGAAGCGGTCGGCTTGTCAATCACAAACGATCAATATCGATCATATTGCACTGCACAATGAAATTATATGATCGGAAATGATTGACACTGCGCGTTTTGGGTGCCTAGATGCCCGGGCAGGGAGGAACCATGCACGAAAAAGAGCGCCACAGGATCATTCTGTCCGCCGTCCAGGAAAAGCCTGTGGTGACGGTGCAGGAGATGGTCGACCTGACGGAGTCCTCCGAGGCGACGATCCGGCGCGATATCGCGGCTCTCCACGTCCAGAAGCGCCTGCGCCGCGTGCGCGGCGGCGCCGAGGCAATCTCGCCGCCGCAGTTCATCGGGCTGGCCGGCCGGCCCTTTTCCGTCAACGAAACCATCAACGCCTCGCAGAAGCGGGCGATTGCGCGTGAAGCGGTCGAGCTGTGCAACGACGGCGAACCGATCATCATCAATGGCGGCACCACCACCTTCCAGATGGTGCATTTCCTGACCGGCCGCCGCATGCCGATCTTCACCAATTCGTTCCCCATCGCCGAGCACCTGCTCAAGCACTCCAAGAATACGGTGATGCTGTCGGGCGGCACCATTTATCGCGAGCAGAACATCATCCTGTCGCCCTTCGACAACGACGTGACGCGCAATTTCTATGCGCGCCGCATGTTCATGGGTGCGCAGGGTCTGGGGCCGCTCGGCCTGATGGAGGGCGATCCGCTCTTGATCCAGGCGGAGCAGAAACTGATCGACCAGGCCGACGAGTTGGTGGTGCTGGTCGATTCCTCGAAATTCCGCAAACGCTCCAGCCTCATCCTGTGCGGCCTGTCGCGCATCGCCACCGTCATCACCGATGACGGCATCGAGGATCGTGAAGCCAAGATGCTGGAGACCGCCGGCGTGACGCTGATCGTCGCCCGCACATCCGCAACCAACAAGGAAGAATCTTCACTGCAGGCCTGAGGCCAACTCGCGCTCGCAGCGGCGATGGAATGCAACGCTCAAGGGAGGAAATTCGATGAGCTTCTTGAAGAAATTGATGGTGACGGCTGCATTCTCAGCCGCCATGTTCGTGAATGCAGCCTACGCCGAAAACGTCAAGATCGCGCTGGTGGTGAAGTCGCTCGGCAACGGCTTCTTCGATGCCGCCAACAAGGGCGCCGAAGAGGCGGCCAAGGAACTTGGCGATGTCGACATCATCTACACCGGCCCGACCAAGGCGACCGCCGAAGCGCAGATCGAAGTGGTCAATTCGCTGATCGCGCAGAAGGTCAACGCCATCGCCATTTCGGCCAATGACGCCGACGCTCTGGTGCCGGTGCTGAAGAAGGCCATGGAACGCGGCATCACCGTCATCTCGTGGGATTCGGGCGTCGCCAAGGAAGGTCGCCAGCTTCACCTCAACCCGTCCGACACCGGCCTGATCGGCGAGACCATCATCAAGCTCGCCGCCGACCACCTGCCGGAAGGCGGCGAGGTCGCCATCCTGTCGGCCTCCTCGACCGCGACCAACCAGAACGCCTGGATCGACGCGGCCAAGAAGATCCTGCCGGAGAAGTTCCCCAAGATCAAACTCGTCGCCACCGTCTACGGCGATGACGATTCGGCCAAGAGCACCGACGAAGCCAAGGGCCTGTTGAAGTCCTATCCGAACCTGAAGGCGATCATCGCGCCGACCACCGTCGGCGTCGTTGCCGCCGCCCAGGTCGTCACCGACGAGAACCTGATCGGCAAGGTCAATGTCACCGGTCTCGCACTGCCGTCCGAGTTCAAGAAGTTCATCGACAACGGTTCCAGCCAGGCGGTTGCGCTGTGGAACCCGATCGACCTCGGCTACTCGGCCGTCTACCTCGCCCATGATCTGGCGGTGAAGAAGGAAGAGGCCAAGCCCGGCGCCACGCTGTCGATCGGCCGCGTCGGCAAGGTCACGCTCGACGACACCAACTCGGCTGCAATGGCTCCGCCCTTCCAGTTCGACAAGTCGAACATCGAAAAGTTCTCCAAGATCTATTGATCTGGAGTTCTCTAGAGCTGACGCGGCGGGGCTCACGTCCCGCCGCGGCTTTAAACGAACCTTGTTTCAGGGCTTGATACGACTATGGACACGACAGCCCAACACGGCGCGGTGAAGGAGCGGCCTCCGGCCCCGGCTCCACGCTTGACGCTGTCCGGCATCTCCAAGAGCTTTCCCGGCGTGCGCGCGTTGCACAATGTCAGCCTGTCGCTCTATCCGGGCCAGGTGACGGCGCTGATCGGCGAGAACGGCGCCGGCAAGTCGACGCTGGTCAAGATCATGACCGGCATCTACCAGCCCGACGGGGGCACGATCAGCATAGACGGCCACGCCGTCACCCTGCCCAGCGCGCATGCCGCCTTCGGCCATGGCGTCACCGCCATCCACCAGGAAACCGTGCTGTTCGACGATCTGAGCGTGGCCGAAAACATCTTTCTCGGCCACGCGCCACGCACGCGTTTCGGCACCATCGACTGGCGCACGATGCGCAAGAACGCGCGCGAAGTGCTGGACACCATGCATGCCGACCATATCGACGCCGACGCGCGGCTGAAGGACCTTGGCATCGCCAACAAGCATCTGGTCGCGGTTGCGCGTGCCATGTCGATCGACGCGCAGATCGTCATCATGGACGAGCCGACCGCCGCGCTTTCCATGAAGGAGATCGAGGAGCTCTTTTTGCTGATCGAATTCCTCAAGAGCGATGGCAAGGCGATCCTGTTCATCAGCCACAAGTTCGACGAGATCTACCGTATCGCCGACCGCTACACGGTGTTCCGCGATGGCGAGATGGTCGGCGAAGGCCTGATCAAGGATGCCGGCCAGAGCCAGATCGTGCGCCTGATGGTCGGCCGCGCGGTCGATCACATCTTCCCGCAGCGCAAGGCCGAGATCGGCGCACCGGTGCTCTCCGTTTCCGGCCTGTCGCATCCGACCGAATTCAACGATATCGGCTTCGAACTGCACAAGGGCGAGATCCTCGGCTTTTACGGCCTTGTCGGCGCCGGCCGCAGCGAGGTGATGCAGGCGATATCGGGCATCACCCGCACCTCAGCCGGCACGATCACGCTGGAAGGCAAGACGATCGCGCCGAAATCGGCTGCGGATTCGATCGATGCCGGCATCGTCTACGTACCGGAAGAACGCGGCAAGCAAGGCGTGGTGATCGGCCTGCCGATCTTCCAGAACGTCTCGCTGCCTTCGCTCAAGCGCACGTCGAAGTCCGGCCTGCTGCGGCTGTCGGAGGAGTTCGATCTGGCCCGCTCCTACAC
>NZ_RZQA01000302.1:0-6726 GCF_004022915.1 Mesorhizobium sp. M7A.F.Ca.US.006.04.2.1 | reverse complement strand
TTCGTCACCAGCGGCCCCAACATCAACGGCCAGCCGGTGCGGCTGCGCGCCGATGACGGCATCAATATCTCGAAGGCGGGCAAGCGCAAGCTCGCCTTCTACACCGAAAAACCGCTGCTGAAGATCCTCGGCCTGACCGCGCCGGGAAGCATGATTACACCGTCCGCTCCGGCAGGCGCCCCTGTCGAGACGCCGGCGCCGGCCGCGCCCCCCATCGTCATCGACCGCACTGCGCCGATGCTGCTCAGCGATCCGGCACTCGACGGCGGCTCGGAGCTGCTTGGCGCGGCACCGCCGGCAAAGGCCAATCCGGACCTGCCCGGTGAAAAGCTTGTGGTCGAGGGCAAGGCACCGATTGCATCGCCCGGCCGCGCCGACGATTTCTCCTGGCCGCCGAAGGCCGCAGCCGCGACCGACACCACGACCGCGATCAATCGTTAGTGTCGCAGCGCGGCTCCGAGGCCGGGCTCAGCGCGGGAGAACGCTCGACCCCATCAACGCCTCGTCGATCGCGCGCGCCGCCTGGCGGCCCTCGCGGATCGCCCAGACGACCAGCGACTGGCCGCGCCGCACGTCGCCCGCCGCATAGAGCTTTTCGACGCTGGTCCTGTAGTCCCGGTCATTGGCCTCGACATTCTTCGAGCGGCGGCTGTCAATGGCGATCTTCATCTGGCCGGCCAGTTCCGACACCGGCCCGCGAGCGGCTGGCCCGGCAAAGCCGATGGCGATGAACGCGAGATCGGCGCGGATGACGAATTCGGTGCCGGCGATCGGCTTGCGCTTGTCGTCGACCTCGCAGCACTTGACGCCGGTCAGCTGGCCTTCCTCGCCGATGAATTCGAGCGTCGCCACCTGGAATTCGCGCTCGGCGCCTTCGGCCTGCGAGGACGAGGTGCGCATCTTCGTCGCCCAGTATGGCCAGACCGAAAGCTTGTCTTCCTTCTCCGGCGGCTGCGGGCGGATGTCGAGCTGTGTGACGCGAACCGCACCTTGGCGGAAAGCGGTGCCGACGCAGTCGGACGCGGTATCGCCGCCGCCGACGACGACGACATGCTGGCCGCCGGCGAGGATCGGATGCGACGGCCACGCCACCGACTGGATCGGTTCGCCGCCGACACGCCTGTTCTGCTGCACCAGATAGGGCATCGCGTCATGCACGCCGCCGAGATCGTCGCCGGGAATGCCGGCCGCGCGCGGCGTTTCGGAACCGCCGCAATAAAGCACGGCGTCATGTTCGGCGAGCAGCTCGGCAACCGGCTTGTCGACGCCGACATTGACGCCGCAATGGAAGGTGACGCCCTCGCCCTGCATCTGCTCGATGCGCCGGTCGATATAGTGCTTCTCGATCTTGAAGTCGGGAATGCCGTAACGCATCAACCCGCCGGGCCGGCTCTCGCGCTCATAGACATGGACGTCGTGGCCGGCGCGGCCGAGCTGCTGGGCAGCCGACATGCCGGCCGGGCCGGAGCCGATGACGGCGACGCGCTTGCCGGTCTTCTTCTCCGGCGGATAGGGCCTGATATGGCCGGTTTCGTAAGCCTTGTCGGCGATCGCCTGCTCGACCGTCTTGATGGCGACGGGAATGTCCTCGAGGTTCAGCGTGCAGGCTTCCTCGCAAGGTGCGGGGCAGATGCGGCCGGTGAACTCCGGGAAATTGTTGGTCGAATGCAGGTTGCGGATCGCGTTGTCCCAGTCGCCATTGTAGACGAGGTCGTTCCAGTCTGGAATCTGGTTGTGGATCGGGCAGCCGGTCGGCCCGTGACAGAACGGAATGCCGCAATCCATGCAGCGCGCGGCCTGTTTCTCGACCTCTTTGTCGGACATCGGCAGCGTGAATTCGCGGAAATGCCGGATGCGGTCGGAGGCCGGCTGGTACTTGTGCACCTGCCGGTCGATTTCGAGAAAGCCTGTTACCTTGCCCATAGTCCAGTTCCTGCTGTCCAGATGGTGCGCCTGGCGACGCCCTGCAGCTGGATCAGATGGGGCATCCCGTCCACACATGGGCCGCACCAAGTTGCCCAAAATTCGACTATGTACACTTGCCGGGCTCAAAGCTCGTGAGGGGCTCGCCATGCAGCCAGTTCTCGACTCTAATCGAAGGAGCCGGGGACTCCATCTGCAATACCACGTTGCGGTCCAAAGCTATTTCCAAAGGTTTCTGCACGAGCTGGTTTCCTCTCAGAGACGGCACACGGGTTCAGGGAGGAGCGCATCGCTCGTCTTGCCCCATTGAGTGCAGTCACAGTCACTCAGTCTCAAAAGCCATGCCAACGCGCTCAGCGCGCAGTTAGCGCCCATTGCTTCGAAAAACCTCGTCAGTGCCCAGATGTTGGTTGTAATGAACCTGACATTTGTCTGACGCTGTCAGCTTTTGGACACGCGATCACGCGCTTCGTGCCGCCAGATGGCCAGGCCGAGCCCTGTGTTGCCAGCGGTCGCTTCGATGATTGTACCGCCCCGCGCGTGCCACGCTGTTCGGCATTAACGATCATCGACAACGCAATGCGATCCTTGATCGATCCGCCGGGATTCTGGCTTTCGATCTTGACGAAGCGACGACACCTGCCGGTATCGAATCTCTTCAGTTCGACGACCGGCGTCTCCCCAATCAGATCGAGCACTGACAAATGGCGGACGCAGGCGAGAGGACGCCTTTGTCGACGGTCGGCGGAACATCTCGAGGCTCATGCGGCTGCGGTCTCCAGAATGTCGGCATAGTGCCGTTGCGCAATATCGGGATGCGAGCGCAGTCGGCTCTTCAGCAGTTGCGGAACAGGGGATTGTCGGGGTCGCTGGCGGGGCACCCGCTTCGGCAGCCAGTTCAGGCGGCAGGTCAAGAAACCGTATGTCGGCATCAAGCCGCGCGCCGAAGAAGAAGGGAATAGAAACAGTGCCCTTCGAAAGACCCAGGGCGACGGAAATCATTGCATCGGGCGAGTTCATGCGCCTGAAGCAGCGCTGGCTGCAACTGCTTCATAGCGACAGGCGGGCGGAGACTCTAGCGGGGCTTTCGCCGCTTGGTTGATTGAGGCTCTCGACGAAGCCACTAAGATTCGGCGGCCGATAATAGCTTGCTGCTCATTGGGACGCCGACCAACGCCGGGATTGAGAAAGGCAACCCTGCCCCACAAGGCGGGTGTCACACGTGCGGTGCGTCCGCTCGTCGCGCCGGATGGTCTTTGAGACCTGGGTTCACGGCTATTCAGATGCACCCCTGTCGGCTTTTCGGTGCAGGCCGCCAGGCGGCGTGTTGCAGCAGCGGTAATTAGTTTGAGAGCGTGCGAGCACGGGCTGCATAGTGAGATCATTTGCCGGCGTGGGGACCAAGGTGTGGCGCAGCCTTAGAGAACTCAACACCGAGACCGGAGCAACGGAGACGGCTCTTTCGTCGAGACAGTTTAATTGGAAGGCCGAGAAGCACCGGCTGGGTAGCGTCACGCCGCATCATTCTTTGCGGAGCTGGAGCGCGCGGGATCGCTGGAGCGGCTGGTGAAAGCGGTTGCCGGGGCGCACGCCAACAACAACACGTGAGCTGGCGCCTCGTGTGGCAAAAGGAGGGGGCGAGAGCCCATGGCCTGCAATGAAGCGATCAAGCATTGCGATCGTGGAACCAAGCTGCCTAGTCGACCATCCGGACCGCGGCCTTCAAGCCAGCTCGCCTTGGAATCGGCCTTCCAGGAATCACCGTCAAGGCCGACTCACGACCTTTTCGCCATGAGCCGCGAAGAGGGCATTCCGCCGGAAGCCGATGGCTGCCTTCTCTCGTTCATCGACGGCTATGTGGTGAGCGGCCATGTGCCGGTCGGCACGGTCAACAAGCTCTTGACCGAGCGGCCCGACATCAAAGGGCATGACGCTGCCCGGCATGCCGATGGGCTCCCCCGGCATGAGTGGCACGAAGGAAGCGCCCTTCGAGATTCTCGAAATCCGAAAGTCTGACGCGACCGGCGGCATCTACGCCACGGAATAGGAGGCTTCGATGATGGAATGCATGAGCGGCATGATGATGTTCGGCACGGGCCTGGTGTGGCTGCTTGTCGTCGTCGTGCTCGTCCTCGGGACGGCCGCGCTGATCAAATACCTGTTCTCCAGCGGCGGCAAAGGAGAAGGGCGTCGGTCCTCTTATCGATGCGTGGCCGCGGCAGGCCTCGGATTGGTCTGGACATTGCCTTGGCTCGCCAACCGGATGGCCGCGCCCCGGCCGCGGCGATAGCGCTAGGCAAGACGGTTTTAGCCAGGCGAAGGTCAGCGCGATTGGAAAGCCCGCTGCCTTCGGGACGCATGCCGGCGCCGGGACCGGCCGCGGTCGTCGGCGGCGGCTACCAGAGCGACATGCCGGGCTTCGGGAATGTCCTCACCGACGAGGAGATCCGGGCCGTTCTGGCCTTCATCAAAAGCACATGGCCCGAGCGGGAACGCGCCTATCAGGCAGATGAGCCGCCGGGAGCGGGAGCAGACACAGTGAGACCAATCCTAGCCGCGGAGCCCTCGAACGCCCCCAACCGGAATGCATTGTCCATGAAAGCGAAACCGTCGCTTGCGATTCAATTTCTGGCGCTGATCCTCGGGACCTCCGCGCTGGCCCACCATCCGGGCGCCGATCTCGACAAGATGAGGGACAGCGCGGAGAGGTTCTTCCAGGCGATCGACGAGCAGGCCGCGCCGCCTTTCGAACTGGCCGACGCGGACGGAAGGGCCGTCCGCCTTCCGATCTCTCCGACAAGATCGTGGTGCTCTACTTCATGACGAGGTAACCTTGGAAGAAGAAGGCGACGGCCACTGGCGGCAGGATGGCAAGCACGCTGGCCGCAAAAAGCGGCCCATACTCATAGAAGCGGGCCGGTTCTGTCGCAAATCGTGCTTTTGGCCACAACTGGACGCTTTCGCGCGCTTATGGACCAGCTCACATGACAGGGCTCGACGTGCCCCGGGGTGGCGCCCTACTTCCACGCTCGCACTGTCACACTCCCGCCGAAAGGCGGGTTTAGTGAGTTATGGCAGTGACTGTGCCACCAGTCCAAACGTCGAGTTTCGCGGCAACTTCGACGCTTTCCTTAGCTGACTTGCCCAAAACCAGCGCGGCCAAAGCATACTGCTTGCCGCTCCCGATGGCATAATATTCACCTTTCACGGGATCACTTGGCAGCCAATTGCCGTCCAACAATACGGCTTCCCCATTTTTGCGCACTATCAGCGCCTCAAATTCAAAATTGTCGTCGTTGCGCGGCACAGGAATATCAGAAACATCCATGCCCTTCTCAACCCAGTCTCGAACGGCCTTTGGAATACCCAAGGACGAAGAGGAAACGCCGATGAGTGTGCCGTCGCATAAGCGAAACACCTTCGTTTTCTCACCGACGGATACTGAGTCAAAACCCAAGGCTCGGCCGTCGCCAGCCATGGTTCCGTTCCTGTAAGCTATTGTTGTCATTGGCACCCTTCTATCGCTGCATCAAACTTCAGGACCTTGCGCATGTCCCCTGTGTCAAGGTCACTGACCGACGGCCTATTTGCCTGATACACGATACAGGCTGCGCTCCTTGAGTTCGCGCACGGGTGGCCGTCATCTTGCCGCCTTCGCGCAATGCCTTGAACAGGCCGAGTCTGTCCCCCAGCGGGAATGACAACCACCTCCATGTCGTTGAAACGCAGGAAATCCGTCACTTTGCCTCGTCGGTAACGGGCGGAGCCGGAGCGGTCGTCACCGGGCAAGCGCGGTCGCAGTAGGTATCCTGGGCAGCCCGTCAGACATGGATGGCTTCGGTTGTGTCATGCGACTTCTTGTTGGTCGGTCACGTGTTTCCGGATAACCAGCATGCGCTGTGCCAAATGAGAAAACCATTTAAAGTCAATCCAGCAGATCTGACTGTATTCCGACATTGTCGGAAATTGGACATCGCCGAACGCGGGCGCTCGGGGCTTGTGATGATACTTGGGCGTGCTGCTTCGGAGGAGGGATGCGCCTCGTACCGGCCGCGAAGCCTTCCTGCATTTAAGGCGCCAGATCAATTGAACGCGATGCCGGGCAGCGTCGCAGCGGCTAAGCCAGCCACTCGCATTGCTCCCTGACAGGATGGTGCCGATCCTGCTGAGATCGCATGCTGGCGCGACGTTGCTTTGCGGCCACCGTCGCGCCTGCCCGTGAACTGTTCGCGCCTGTGCTCATGCTCGCCTTGACACCCTCGATGGGTCCATCCGGGATGGTCAACCATCCGGAACATAGCGGGCAGGCGGGCATCTTCACCAGCAGTCTCTGTGTCGCTCTCGTGGCGGCAAACAAGATCGAGGCTGGCGGGGTGATGATCAACGGTCCTCGAACCATCGATTTTGATCGCGGTGGCCGTTCAGTGCGTTCAAGCACGAGGCGCCGTTAGACGGCACCGCAGCATCATAGCGAAGTGCCATGCAGGACGACTCCCTGCAGCATCGTCTCGCGCAGCCAAACACTTGCCGGATCACTGTTGTGAACGGCCGGGCGTTTGACGGCCTGTGACGCGAAAAGGCAACGGAAGATCTAGCATTTATGGGGGAAATGTTTTTTCGGAGTGCTTGACCCGCAGGAAGGGCAGGGCATGACTGCCTATCGCCCGACCCGGCAAGGCCGCACTCATGACCGGCTGGGCTCGGTTAATCCTGCATGCCGCGCCCATGAGGTTACTTGTCCGGAGTGCGTCGAGCACAACGAGGAGATGTAGTTCACGATCTTTGAAAAGCGTGGTCAACCAT
>NZ_RZQA01000301.1:0-6745 GCF_004022915.1 Mesorhizobium sp. M7A.F.Ca.US.006.04.2.1 | reverse complement strand
GCCGAGGACTGGCTGAAGCTTGCCGCCGGCAATCCGTTCCCGGCCGATTCGGCCAAAGCAGGCGATCAGGTGGCTGTACGGGTGATGCGCAAGCCTGCGCCCGTGGAGGCCGTGACGGGGCTCCAGGCCTATGCCGGCGTGGATGAAAAAGTGACTTCGGTCGGCGGCGACATCTGGGTCGTCTTTTCGCGCGAGAGGCCAAGCTCGCGGCTGCTTGCGGCGATGAATCACAAGCGCATGGGCACGGGCACGTCGCGCAACTGGAACACGGTGCGCAGATTGGCCGAGATGCTCGGGTAGGTTTTGGGGCGGCTCTCGCCGCCCCAAAATTCACCTTGTCAGGCCTTCGCGGTCCTGGCGCCGGCGCCCAAAGCGGCGGTGCGCAGCACGTAGTAGATGATGCCGGCGATCGCCACGCCGAAGAACCAGCCATAGACACCCCACCAGGACGGCAGCCAGTTGGTGAAGTTGGGCAGGATCGACGAGAAGATGGCGCCGATGCCCGCGGCGATGAAGGCGTTGACGTGCCAGCCGCCCTGGAAGCGGAATTCGCCATCTTCGCGATAAAGCGCCTCGACGTCGACCTCACCCTTCCGGATCAGGTAGTAGTCGACCATCATCACCCCGAAGATCGGCCCCATCGTCGCGCCGATGATGTTGACGAAGGAAGCCGCACTGCCTTCCCATGGCGCGAAGGGATAGAGCAGCAGGGCGATCACGGCCGCGATATAGCCGCCCTTCTTGAAGTCGATCTGCCTGGGAAAGACATTGGAGAAGTCGAAGGCCGGCGAGACGAAGTTCGCCACGACGTTGATGCCAAGCGTTGCTACCGCAAAGGTCAGGGCTGCGAGCGCCGCCAGGAACCAGCTGTCGAATTTCGCCGAGATCTGGTCGGGATGCAGCAGCACCTCGCCATAGACGTCAAAGGCGGCAATGGTGGTGACGCCGGCCACCAGAGAAAACAGGATCAGGTTGATCGGCAGGCCCCAGATGTTGCCCTTGCGCAGCGATGCCTTGTCAGGCGCGTAACGGGCGAAATCGCAGAAATTGAGATAGAGCGCCGAGAAATAGGTGACCCAGATCGCGGCCACCGCAAACAGCGAGGTCCAGGAGCCAGGCGTGCCGGGCACGCCCGCATCCTTCGTCTTGTCCAGCAGCACGTCCATGGGGATGTCGCTGGTGAAGGCAAATCTCCCGGATTTGACACAGAGATAGATCGCCAGGATCAGCATCATCACCCACACCGCGGGGCCGGCCCAATCCTGGAAGCGGCGGACCGTTTCCATGCCGTTCTGGATGATCAGCAATTGCAGCCCCCAGATGACCACGAAGCAGATCACCTCCAGGCCGGTATGACCGAGGAAGTGCGTGCTGGCGTTGAAATCGGCGAACCATTGCGTGCAGATCAGCAGCGCCACGATCGCGCCCGAGGCGGCGGCAGTCTGCGCGCCGTACCAGAAGCAGGCGACGACGGCGCGCGCCAGCGCCGGTATGTTGGCGCCCCAGATGCCGAAAGAGGCGCGGGCAAGCACGGGGTAGGGCACGCCCGTCTTCACGCCGGCATAGCCGACCATGTTCATCAGCGCGTAGATGATCAGCGAGCCGATGCCTATGGCGATGATGAAATTGACGAAGCCGCCGCAGAACAGGAACAGACTGGCGGCAAGATAGTAGCCCCAAAGGCTGTGGACGTCCGACGTCCAGACGTTGAAGATCGAGAATGGTCCCCAGTTTCGAACTTTGGCCGGAGCCAGATCCTCGTTGTACAGATCAGGTGAAGCACCCTGTATCGTCATGGCAATGTTCCCCTTTTGCAGCACGCGCCCTCACGCGTTGGCCGCGTGCAGGTTAAGCCTGCCGCAGGGGAACCGACAAGCAACCTATTTGCCGGCTTTGGCCTTAAAGATATTCAATGAGAACTGCGATTATCGATGCACGGCGATGGTGGGTCATCGCTGAACCACGGATGAGTCGAGGTTCGACGCGGGGATTCCAATCTGAAGCGGTGGCTCCCGACATCTTCGGTTGGGGGCATCTAAGCGATTGCCATCACCTGCTTGTGGTCCGCGACCTCGGCGAGCAGCCAATCCTGAAACAGACCGGTGCCTGGCTTGTTGCCGATGCTGCGACGCTGATGCAGGTAAATGCCGGCCGGATAGGTGTGGCGGGCACGGAACGGCGCGACCAGCTTGCCTTGCTGCAGAAAATCTTGCGCCATCATCGTGTCCGCAAGCGCTATTCCGGCGCCATTGATCGCTTCGCGCATGATCAGGGTGCAATCATCCAATGTTGTGCTGGATTTTGGCGTCGTTTCCAGAACGCCTTCCTGCTCCAGCCAACGCTTCCATCTCATGGTTTCGCATTCATGGATCAGATGATGATTGACCAGATCGGCCGGCGATCGCAGCGGCACAGGCCCCTCCAGAAGCGAAGGCGCACAGACCGGCGTCAAAAGCAGCGGGATCAGCAGCGTCAGAGCCGGGCCGGCCTTGTAGACGAACTCGTCGACAATGGCCAAATCGAAGTTGGCGCGCTTGCCTGAAGTGGAGATCTCCAGATCCACCGACGGATGCAACCGGCGAAAGTTCGGCAACCGGTCCGCCAGCCAAAGGTTCAGAACGGTGGGCACGCACAAGACCCGGACACGTTGGATCTTGCCGTGGCGCGACCCCTCGGAGAGGCTGACGTCATCGGTGGCGCGCCAGATCGCTTCGAATGCCTCCGAGAGGCTGCGCGCATAGTAGGAGCCCCTTATGGTTGGCGTTATCTGGCGAAAACCGCGTTCGAACAGGTCTTGGCCAAGATTTCGTTCAAGCGCGCGGATGTGCCGGCTGACAGCCGAGGGTGTCAGATGCAGTTCTTCCGCCGCGTCCTTGACGCTGCCGAGGCGAGCGGCGGCCTCGAAAGCGCGCATGCCATTGAGTGAGGGAAGGGCCATTGGCCGATCATGAATTGTGAGTTGAGTTTTTGTCAATCGACATGGGCGGAATTCGCGTTTGATCGCCTGCCCTGTTAGGGGATACCCAGACGACAAGAGCAATTAAGTCGTCTCAAGAAAGCGACTATTTGGGGACCGGCATTATACCACGAACGGCGGAGACCGGCTTGACCAGTCTCCACCGGAGTGAGCGAAGCGTTGCTCGCTACCCGGCTGGTATTGCCGCAATTGAAGAGAGCGCCAGCCTATGCCTCAATCGCCAGCGCCGGTTTTCGAGACCGCGGACGAGATTTCCGCCGCCTCCGTCGTCGTGATCTTGCAAACTGCCCAAACAGGCTTCGGCCCGCGGGCGTCCACCCTGGATGCCGAGATGGGCGGGATTCTCTCGCGCGCCTGCTCCGACCCGGCCGCCTTGGCCGAATCCGGCACCTGCATCGATCTTATTGCCCCGCAGTCCGTATCGACCAAGCGCGTGGTCGTCCTGGCCCTGGGCAAAGCTGAAGCCGTAACCACCCTGTCACTGGCGCGCGCCGGCGGTCTGCTTGCCGCGCATCTCGAGGGCAAGGGGGAATGCGCGCCCACCCTGGTCCTGGACCCGATCGCCGGCGTTGACCTGCCCGGCGCCGAAATCCTGGCGCGTGTCGCGCTTGGCATGCGGCTGCGCCGCTATCGTTTCGATATGCGCAACCGGCGGCAAGGGGCGGGAGCGGATAGAACCTTGCGGGTGAAACTGGTAGGGGCTCGCGGCCCGGATCTGACAGCGGCGCTGGCGCGGATCAATGCCATCGCCGACGGCGTCGAATATGCACGCACCCTGGTCAACCTGCCGCCGAACCACCTCCATCCCGACAATTTCCACGATCATCTTGAGCCCCTGCGTGAAGCCGGCATCGACATCGAAATGCTTGATGCCGCGCAACTGAAGGAGCTCGGCATGAACGCGCTTCTTGCTGTCGGATCGGGCTCGGCGCGCCCGCCGCGGGTCGCTGTCCTGCGCTACCGGGGCAAGGGTGCTCCCGCCCAACCACTCGCTTTCGTCGGCAAGGGCGTCTGCTTCGATTCGGGCGGCCTCTGCATCAAGGGCGGAGCGCAGATGTTCGACATGAAAGCCGACATGGGCGGAGCGGCCGCTGTGGTCGGCCTGCTGATCGCGCTCGCCCGGCAAGGCAGCCCGGTACACATTGTCGGTGTTCTCGGCATCGCGGAGAACATGCCATCCGGCACGGCGCTCAAACCGCGCGACATCATCACGACGGCGTCCGGACAGACAGTGGAAGTGTTCGACACGGATGCGGAGGGACGCCTGCTTCTGGCCGACTGCCTCCACTATGCAGCCACGCGCTTCAACCCTTTAGTGATCGTCGATCTGGCAACGCTGACCTATTCGGTGACGCGTGGGTTGGGGTCGATATTCGCCGGCCTGTTCAGCACCGACGATGCCATCGCGTCACAGATGATCGCGGCCGGAGAAACGGTCGGCGAGCGGTTCTGGCGGCTGCCGCTCGATCGGGCCTACGACGAGGGCCTGCAATCGCCGTTCGCGGACCTGCGGCATCATGCCAAGGATATGGAAGATGGCGATGCTCCCTATGCCGCAGCCTTCCTGCGCCATTTCACGGAAGATCGCCCCTGGGTGCATCTCGACATCGCCAGCAAGGAACTGACCGACTCCGATCGGCCGCTCGGCAGGCAAGGTGCCACGGCATTTGGCGTGCAGATGCTGGAAGAGTGGGTGCAGGTCACCCGTAACATGAGTTAGGCGCCTGCCGCCGCGGACGATAAAAGTACCTTCAATCGCACTGGGAATTGGGATGTCATCTGAGATCATCGGCATGGAAGGACGGGCCACTTTCGGCGCCTACGAGACCTGGTATCGGGTCAGTGGCGAACTCGGCGGCGAAAAGGCGCCTGTGGTGATCCTGCATGGCGGCCCGGGCGTCGCCCACAATTATGTCGATGCCTACAAGCTTCTTGCGCGAAGGGATCGCGCCGTCATCCACTACGACCAGTTGGGCTGCGGCAATTCCACCTTGCTGCCTGAGAAAGGCGCCGATTTCTGGACACCCCGGCTGTTCATCGACGAGCTTGAAAACCTCGTCGACCACCTCGGCATTCGGACAGGCTTCCACGTGCTCGGCCAGAGCTGGGGCGGCATGCTGGGCGCGGAATATGCCGTGACGCGGCCGCAAGGCCTGAAATCGCTGACCATAGCCAACTCACCGGCTTCCATGAAACTGTGGGTCGAAGAGGCCAACCGGCTGCGTGCGGATCTGCCCGCGGATGTGCAGGAGACCCTGACCCGACACGAACAGGCCGGCACGACGGACGATGCGGCTTACCAGGCTGCGACGATGGTGTTCTACGAGCGGCATGTCTGCCGGGTCGTGCCTTTCCCGCCCGAAGTCACGGAAAGTTTCGCCCAGGTCGTGCGCAATCCGACCGTCTATAATCTGATGAATGGGCCAAACGAGTTCCATGTCATCGGAACGCTGAGGAACTGGAGCATCGTCGAGCGCCTGCCGGCCATCGATGTTCCCACACTGATCATCTCCGGACGTCACGACGAGGCCACGCCCGCGACCGTGCAGCCCTACAAGGACGGCATCAAGGGGTCTCGCTGGGAGATATTCGAGCATTCCAGCCACATGCCGCATGTCGAAGAGCAAGATGCGTGCATGCGGGTGGTGGGAGACTTCCTGGACCACAACGATAACTGAAAAAAGGGGAATCAAGACATGAAGAAACTGCTTCTGGCGGCAACAGCCGCGGCATTGCTGGCCGGTACATGGCTGGCCCCGGCACAGGCCGAATATCTCAAGGAGCACCGAGGCGGCACCATCCGCCTGCTGGCCCGCTCCGCGGCCGGAACGCTCGATCCGCACATCAATTACACGGACCAGGGCTGGCAGATGTACCAGCCGATCTATGACGGCCTGGTGGCCTTCCGCAAGGCCGAGGGCATGGACGGCTTCACCATCGTCCCCGATCTGGCCGAGGCCCTGCCGCAGGTCAGCAATGACGGCAAGACCTTCACCTTCAAGCTGCGCAAGGGCATCAAGTTCTCCAGCGGCCAGGATCTTGGCGTAAAGGACGTCGTCGCTTCTTTCCAGCGCATATTCAAGGTTTCCGGACCCACCTCCGGCACGTTCTATGCCGGCATCGTCGGGGCCGACAAATGCCTGGCCGACACCAAGAGCTGCACGCTGGAAGGCGGCGTTGTCGGCGACGAAGCGGCCGGCACCATCACCATCAACATCACCAAGCCGGATGCCGAGCTGCTCTACAAGCTTGCCTTGCCGCATGCCATGGTCCTGCCGGCGGACACGCCCGCTGAAGACATGGGTTCCAAGCCCATTCCCAGCACCGGCGCGTACATGATCTCCGCCTTCGACCCGAACAAGGGCATGACGGTTTCCCGCAACCCCAATTTCAAGCAGTGGAGCGAAGAAGCCCAGCCGGACGGCTATCCGGATGTCGTCCAATATGATTTCGGCCTGTCCGAAGAGGCAGCCGTCACCGCGATCCAGAACGGCGAAGCGGACTGGATGTTCGACGCTCTGCCGAGCGACCGCCTGGGCGAACTGGGCAGCAAGTCCATGGACCAGTTGCACATCTCACCGCTTTCGGCTTGGTGGTACGCGCCGCTGAACAACCGTCTCGCACCCTTCGACAACGAAAAAGCCCGCCAGGCCGTTGCCTATGCGATCGATCGCAACACGCTGGTCAAGCTGTTCGGCGGCAAGGTGCTGGCTTCGCCGGTCTGCCAGGTCCTGCCTCCGGACTTCCCCGGCCATGAAGACTATTGCC
>NZ_RZQA01000300.1:0-6761 GCF_004022915.1 Mesorhizobium sp. M7A.F.Ca.US.006.04.2.1 | reverse complement strand
AGTTCGTCATGCAGCTCGAGGCCCAGCTTTCCGAGCGTGGCGTCACCTTCGACCTGTCGGCGGACGCGATCGCCTGGCTCGCCGACAAGGGCTATGATGAGCGCATGGGCGCGCGGCCGCTCGGTCGTGTGATCCAGGAGCACATCAAGAAGCCATTGGCCGACGAGGTGCTGTTCGGCAAGCTCAAGAAGGGCGGCACGGTGCGCGTCACCGTCGAGAAGAAGGAAACCGGCGAGACCGGCCTGAAGCTCGAATCGCTGGCCGACGAGGCGCCGGTGAAGCCGAAGAAGGAAGAGCCGGAAGAAACGCCGAAGTCCAGAAAGGCCGTGGTGAAAAAGCCGACGGCCAAGAAGCTGGTGGCGCAGAAGCCCGAAGCCAAGGGCAAGGACGGCGGCAAGCGCAGCCTGGTGCCACAACTGCCCCGAAAGAACTGAACCTTACGAAAGTCAAGAAAGCCCCGGGCACGGGGCTTTTTTATTGGAGCGAGGGTAGGCATAATCGGCCAGATCATCACCCTGAACGGTGCGCCGCGATCGAAAAACAAGCATCGCCAAGGCTGTTCAGGGGTGCTTCGATGGCGTCTGGATCAATCTCGGTGTCGACGTTTGCGATCAGGCCATGCCGCCGCGCTATCGACCCGGGATGGGATTGCGGCCCGGTGGCGCGCCTGTGGCAGGAAGAGGTGCACCGGCCCGGTGTGTACGATCTGGAAGTCGACACGTCGCTCCTGAGCCCTGGGCAATGCGCGGACACGCTCGCAGAGCAGCTTCGGCAAGGACCGTATCCAACAGCGTTTCGGAAATTGTCCAACCCATCCAGCGCCGCCCTTGAGGCGTTTTGACCGGCATGCCGCCGCAGGCGAGTTCGTCCAGATCGGCGAATTTACATCCCGCAAAGGGCCGGCGATTGCATGGTGGAGCTCTCAGCGGCCGCGCTGTCCGACTCGAAACGGGTCAGCAAATATCCGCACGCCTTCCAGATCGCGACCATCAGGGATGCGCCCGCATAGCCATCCACGGCATAGTGCCAGCCAAGCACGACGGCTCCGACCATAATGACGCCCGCGAATAACCACATCACAACACCGGCCAGCCGAGACCGCCGCGTTGCATAGAGAGCGAACAGCACCGCCATCGCAACGTGCAGGGATGGGAAGGCGGATATACCGACGCTGCCGGTAGTTGCGCCGGTGTAGCCACCCCACAGCATATCCTGCGTGTTGAGCGCCCAGATTGGATAGATGCGATCGGCGGTGGCGAGTGCTTGCATGAGGGCGTGAAAGTCGTTGCCGAACCCCAATCGCTCGTAAAAGCAAGGGCCAGCCGACGACAGGCCCATCGCGAGGAAGAAGCCACCCAGCGTCCACACCGTCATGAAGCTCATCAGGAACTGGTGACGCAGCTTCGTATCCTTGCGTGCGATGCACACGGTGAAAACCGCGGTAATGAGCACGACGAACCAGAAATTGTAAGCGATGTTGATGATCTTCAATGCAAGCGGCGACTGGACGATAAACCACAACCATTCGTGCGGGGCTCGACCGAAATGCAGGATGCGGTCGGCCTGAGCCAATGCCTTGTCCCATGCAAACGGAGAGAGGATTGCAATGGCTCCCTTCAACACACCGATCGCGGATATGAAGGCAAGACCCGCACCCAGGCCATTCAGGCTGTTGGCAATGCGTTCGGCGTCGCCAAAGAATCTACCCAGTGACTTCAGGAAGGTGTGCAGCGGTTCGGTATCCCGCTGGACCAGCGCAAGATGGAGAAGCGTCCCAAGTGCAAAGGCTGAGCCGCAAATCCAGAAGGCGATGAAAAGATACTCAGCGTATTCCTCCAGAACGCCGAAATCCGGCATGTTTCCAGTGTGCCACCCGACTGCGCTTGCCAGAAGCAGCGCAGCGGCAGCCATAGCGTGCAGCAGCCGGTGTCGCCAAAAGGCATCCGCCAAGATGCCAAGAAAAGCACGCTCGACAATTGCCCCCGCCAGTGGGGCCGATGCCGCAACCGAATGTTCCATGGTTTTGAAGCCCCACAGCTCGCCACGCGTTAGCATTTTACCGTGAGATGGTTCGATATTTCCTAATCAGACGATTAGAGTTGCAAACGGTTGAGTCGGCACTGGGCACGGCCGGGCATTAGAATCGGCTTCTGGACTGAACGGCGCTTGTTAGTCCGATATTCTCGACCAGGTCCACCACATCATTGGCGGACCTCCCGCTCTCAATTTTTGAGTGCAGTCCGTATCTTTTCGGCGTTCCCGACCAGAATCTCCGGCTTCTCCATCTCGCCCGTGTGCGGCTTCAGCGGGATGCCGTCGAAGCGCGGAATGACATGCACATGCAGATGATAGACGGTCTGCCCCGAGGCCGGCTCATTGAACTGCATGACGGTGACGCCATCGGCGCCGAAGGCCTTTTTCACCGCCAGCGCCACTTTCTGAACGGCGCTCAAGAGATGGCCGAAAATTGACGGATCGGCATCGAGAAGGTTGCGCGACGGCGCTTTCGGCACCACCAGCGTATGGCCGGGCCCCTGCGGCATCACATCCATGAAGGCGATGACCGCGTCATCCTCGTAGACACGGTGCGAGGGAATTTCGCCGCGCAGGATCTTGGCGAAAATGTTGTCGGTATCGTAGGCGGCCTCGGTCATGGCGAACGCTCCGGATTGTGCCTTCGTGTAGCGAAGGCGTCGAAATTCGGCAAGATAATCGTCGCCCCCCAATCGGCCAACCGGGGCTACTCCTCGAGATCCTTGCGGAACGGGGTATGCTCTTCCAGATATTCGCTCATCCGCTCCACCTCCTGCCGTTCGCGCCGAAGATAGTCGGCGACGGCGTTGCGCAGGCCTGGGTGCGCAATGTAGTGCGCGGAATGCATGGTCACCGGCCGGTAGCCGCGCGCCAGCTTGTGCTCGCCCTGCGCTCCCGCCTCGACCACCTTGAGCTTGCGCTCGATGGCGAAGTCGATCGCCTGGTGATAGCAGACCTCGAAATGCAGGAAGGGATGGTCCTCGATGCAGCCCCAGTTGCGGCCATAAAGTGCATCCGAACCGATGAAATTGATCGCGCCGGCGATATAGCGCCCGTTGCGCCTAGCCATCACCAGGAGGATGTCGTCGGCCATGCGCTCGCCGATCATCGAGAAGAATTGACGATTGAGATAGGGCCGGCCCCATTTGCGACTGCCGGTGTCCATGTAGAAGGCGAAGAAATCGTCCCAGGCTTTCTCCGTGAGGTCCTTGCCGGTCAGCCGGTCGATTGAGATGCCTGGGGCAAGCGCTTCGCGCCTTTCCTTTTTCATCGCCTTTCGCTTGCGCGAGGCAAGGGTGGCGAGGAAGTCGTCATAGGTTGAAAAGCCTTCGTTGAAGAAATGGAATTGCTGGTCGGTGCGGTGCAGGAAACCGGCTGCTTCCAGCACCTCCACATCGCTCTCTTGCGCGAAGGTGACATGTGCGGAAGAGACACCGAGCTTTTGCGTCACCGCCTTCAGGCCCGCAGCGAGACCGGCCTTCACCTTGGCACTGTCCTCGCCCCTGGTGACCAGCAGGCGAGGGCCGGTGACCGGGGAGAACGGCACGGCACTTTGCAGTTTGGGATAGTAGCGGCCACCGGCGCGTTCGAACGCATCCGACCAGCCATGGTCGAACACATATTCGCCCTGGCTGTGCGATTTGAGATAACAGGGCACCGCGCCCAGCAATCTGCCCCGCCCATCCTCCAGCCTGAGATGGTGGCCCTGCCAACCAGTGCGGCGCACGGCGCATCCGGAATCCTCAAGGGCGCTCAGGAAAGCGAATGAAACCAAAGGATTGTAGCTGGTTTCTAAATCGCCGCGCGCAGTTCCCGCAAAGCCATTCCATTCATCACAGGTGAAGGCGCCGATGCCGGCGGCGACGCGGATCGAATAGTCCGCATTGGCCGTTTGTCCGTCACCCTCGTCGCCCTGATCCATGAGGCTTATTTAAGCTCCGTCCGGCCTGGTGCAAGTCACGTTTCAGACACTCAGGCGACTTTGACCAGATCGGGTTCGAACCCTTCGAACGTCATCTGATCGGCATATCTGAAGGTCAGGTCGACCGCCGGCTGGTCATGCACCGTCCAGGTGATAACAGGCATTTTCAGCCTTTCACGCACGAAGCTGACAAATGGGTTTGGCAGGTCGCCGGCGGCGTAGGAGGTGAAGGCGATCTCATGCGCCAGCATGGCGAAATGCGCCTCGATCAACCCGACGTCCTTGCCGTAGGCGGTGAGACCCCCTGGGATACCCGGCGCGTCCTTTGGGAAATCGCGGACCAGCCAATGGTCGAACGACATGATCGCCGCCTTGCCCTTGTAGCGCTTGAGCATCTTGCCGACGCTTGCCACCAGGCCTTCGTCATAGCCGGGCGTGCCTTTCAGCTCGACGACCAGTGGCACGCGGCCATCGACCAGGTCGAGCGCTTCCTGCAGCGTCGGCACATGGTCCGCCGTGCCACCGACCCTGAGCGCCGCGAGTTCAGCTGCGGTACGCTGCCAGACGAAACCATCCTGGCCGGTCAGGCGCTTGAGATCGCCGTCATGGATGATGACGGGAACGCGGTCGGACGACAGGTGCACGTCGCATTCGATGGCGTAGCCGCGTTCGGCGGCTGCGGCAAAGGCCGACAGCGTGTTTTCCCAGCGCGTCTTGTTCATGTCGTGGAAGCCGCGGTGGGCAACGGGCCGGGCGGTCAGCCAGGATAGGTCGGTCATATCTGTACCCTGGCTCATGCGACTTCGAAGATGGCTTCGATTTCCACTGCGGCATTAAGCGGCAGGCAGGCCGTGCCGACGGCGGAGCGTGCATGCTTGCCGCGCTCGCCAAGGGCGGCGACCAGGAAATCGGAGGCGCCGTTGGCAACCAGATGCTGCTCGACGAACTCGGGTGACGAGGCGACGAAAACGGTGATCTTCACCAGACGGCTGATCTTCTCGAGGTCGCCGAGTGCTGCCTTGGCCTGCGCCAGGATGTTGATCGCGCAGTATTTTGCCGCGTCCTTGCCGCCTGCCGTGTCGACGTCGCGGCCGAGCAGCCCGCTCGCCTGCAGCTTGCCGTCCTTGAGCGGCAATTGCCCGGCAGTGAACAGCAAATGGCCGGTCCTGCAATAGGGCACGTAGTTGGCGGCGGGCGCGGCGGCGACGGGAAGCGTCACACCCAGATCGCTTAGCCGCTTTTCGATTGTTTCACTCATGGTATTTCCCTATTGCTTGGTGACGCCGCGCCGGCCGGGCCGAAATTGCTATTTTTGCCTCGCTTCCGCCACGACTTTTTTTAAGCTGGACCATCTTTCCCTGCGGCCTGCCATCAGTCGCGACGATCGGAGTACCTCATGCGCGCAACGCGCCTCGCATTCCATGCCGTCCTGTTGTCGGGGATATTCTCGATAGGCCCTGTCTTCGCAGCGCCGGCGCTGCAAGCCCACCGCGCCGTCTACGATCTTACCCTGAAAAAGGCTTCCGATCAGTCCGGCATCACGGGTATATCCGGCCGCATGGTCTATGAGTTCAACGGCTCGGCCTGCGAAGGCTATACGGTGAAATTCCGCTTCGTCACCCAGATCGTCACCGCCGACAACACCAGGTTGACCGACCAGCAGACGACCACTTTCGAGGATGCCGAGGGCAAGACCTTTTCGTTCGTGACAAAGTCCTTCGTCGACCAGAATCTCGACAAGGAGGTCAAGGGCATCGCCACGAAAGAGACCAAGGGCCTCAAGGTCGACATCGACAAGCCTGAAAAGAACAGCGTCGAGCTCGCGACAACCCAATTCCCGACCCAGCATCTGGTCGAACTGATCGGCAAGGCCGAAAAGGGCGAGAATTTTTACGAAACCAACCTGTTCGACGGTTCCGAAGACGCCAACAAGGTGATGACCACCACCGTCGTTGTCGGCAAGAAAACCGATGCCGACAAGGCCGACCCGGAAGCTTCGCACTGGCAAAGCTCGCCACCGACAAATACTGGCCGGTCGACATCGCCTATTTCGACGACACCAACAAGACCGGCGAAGAGGTTCCGGAATACCGTATCAGCTTCAAGCTGCATGAGAACGGCATCACCCGCGATCTCGTCATGGACTATGGCGACTTCTCGATGACCGGCAAGCTGGTCAACCTGTCGCTGTTCGACCAGACAAAACCTTGTCCCGCCAAATAGTGCCTGTCTAGGCAGCTGATTTGCCACGGCACGGCGTGGTCGTAACGAACGACTTGAACGTGCCGCAATCGTCTCCCAACCTGCTTCCCAGCGTCCAGGCGCGAGGGGGATCAGCTTGAGCAGGATCGATACGTTCGTCGCGCCGCGGCCCAACCCGGCACTGATCAGGGCCATGACATCCGTCAACCGGATCGTCATGCTGCGCGGCATTCCCGGGTTTCGGGATCTGTTGCCGTTCAATCGCCTGGCCGGTCTGCGCGGCGTCTCAAATGTCCGCCATATCGACTTTCCCGACGCTGATCTTGAGCGGCTGAAGGCCAATTGCGGGGCAGGGAAGGCGACCTTCATTACGCCCAATCATCCCGAGTTCTTCACCGACTGGATGATCGACAAGGAAATCGTGTCGCAGGTCAGCCCGCTCACGGCCTCATGGGCGACCAATGGTGTCGTCAACGGCCTTGGCCGGCTGATGCAGAAGTTCTGGCTGGCCAACAATCTGATCGCCCAGATTCCCGGCAACAGCGGGGCAGCGAAGGAACACTCGATCGCCTGGGCCTTGAAAGGCCATGGCGTGCTGCTGCAT
>NZ_RZQA01000002.1:0-38901 GCF_004022915.1 Mesorhizobium sp. M7A.F.Ca.US.006.04.2.1 | reverse complement strand
GGCATTCGGCGGCGTATCAGGGCCAGCTTCAATGAGCAGCACGCGAGCGCCATAGGCGGAGAGCCTGCTCGCCATCACGCATCCAGAGGAGCCACCACCCACGACGATATAATCGAAAACCACGCAACTCCCCATCAAGGTACCAAGTGTGATGGGCTTCTTCAGCAAAGCGCTCCTCCTACCGCCTGAGATATGGTCACTTACGGCGCGGCAGCTCCACATCATGCCGTCTGTAACGGAGCGATTTGATCGCCAAATCGGTCGAGGGCATGCCCGAAGCGAGACCGAGCGACCCATCTGAACTATCTCTGAACCGACAAGCTCTCAATTCCAGGGCACATGCATCTCCGGACACGCCGGTGCGTCGGTGTGAATGATTGCAAGTTCGTAGGGCGAGAGCAGCGCTCGCCTACGGTTTCTTGCATCACCGTCTTCCGAGAAACAATGATACTAACAAGAGATAACGACGACTTTTTCGATTTTTACAGCAGTCAAGACTGTCACTTCAAAATATCGCATAACTACGTTATTGTAGACCCGGTCTCTTACATAGCGAAGGCCTACTTTCGGTGCTTTCCGAAGCGAACGCGTGTTCGTTGGGCGAATGAATGAAGTGACCTTCTCGAGCGTTAGGTTCTCGAAAGCAAACTGGATCGCTGCCCTGCCGGCCTCTGCGGCGATCCCCTTACCGGAAGACGCAAGGTGGAGGCACGATACGGTTTCCACATTAGTGGGATCTTCGGGCAGATACGGGCCACTGTACATCAATCCACAGTAGCCTGCGAATTTTCCGACTTGGCCTTCGCCTTTTACGAACACCATCCATAAGCCGAAACCATTGCTCTGCCAATGATGGATGAACTGTTGTAGTTTAGCTTTCGATTGCTCTCGGGTCGGATAGACTCCATCCCACATGGCATTTACCACAAATGGATCGCTATGAAGCTCATGTAGAAGAAGCTCGTCGCTATGCGACGGTGGCCTTAGGATTAGGCGCGGCGTTTCTAGAATGTACATGAGAAGCTCCCTTCTAGCCATAAGTTAGAGCCGCACTTACCTCCAACGCGGCCATGATCTCCTAGCATGAGCGTCAAGGCCGCAGTGCTTGATTGAAGGCGTTCGACGAGGTTTATGCTTAAGGTAGCGAGGTCTACACAAATCAAGCTTTGGGCGCCTAACCGTGTCAGTGTTGACGGCACCTGGAAAGCCGGCCCGAAGGCGATAAAAAAATTAGGCGCCTCCTTTCAGAATGGAAGCAGGCGACGCGCTGGTGAGCGGGCGCCTGATACGCGCAACATGCTGCGGCGGCGTTTACGCAAGGGGTTGCTTACCCCAAGGGGGGGGTATGGTATTGGCCCAAAACCGGCTAACTACATTGTTCATTTAAAATACGCGCCTCCTTCAAGCTTAACCTGCACTGGTCACTTTGCGAATGCCCGCCAGTGGGTTCTTCAGCGTGCCGACGGTGTGCAGGTATTCTCCCGGATCACCGAAGTCCACCATTTGCTGGTTTTTTTGTATCTGCAGTCGATTCATACATCGTCGCAGAAATTCTGGAGCGAATAGGTCATGCTGCCTGTATTTTTCGTCATATTCCGGATGTTTCGTCTGGTAGCCAAGGATGGACTCGCTTACGAGCTGCCAGAAGTGTGTCGACGGAAAATCAAGATGTTCTTCGAGTGTTACAGCCAAGTAACGAAAGAAGCAGTCGAAAACGTCGGTGAAAATGAAGTCGTGCTTCATGTCGCGATTTACTTGAATGCAGATCCTCTTAATCTCCTCCGGCACGTTGAGATCTCCGCCTAGAATACGAAGCTCCTCGCCAATGTCTTTCATGATAACTCGCGTCGGAGCGTGATCTTTCATAACTAGAATTATATTTTCTCCATGTGCCATAAACGCTAGATCGTAAGCATAAAAGCAGTGGAGAAGCGGCGCCAGATAAGATTCAAAATAGCGGCGTAGCCAAGCGGCGGCGTCTAACCCCGAGGCATTGATGAGGGCTGTCACGAGTGCTTCACCATTGTAATCGACATGAAGCAGCGACGCCATTGTCATCAGACGTTCCCCTTCTTTCAACTGCCGAAGGGGGCTTTCCCTCCACAGCGCAGAAAGCATCTGCTTGTAAGGGGAGTCCTTCTTGAGGGCGGTGTTGAAACAACGATTGCGATAGCCAATCGTCGCGACCTCGCGAAGGATGCTGAAGCCGTTGGCGGCTAAATAGGAGTCACTGTCGAGCAAATTCTTCAACCATTCGTTGATGGCGGGCGTCGCCAGCATGTGTGTCGGTGACAAGCCGCGCATAAACCCCATGTTAAGTATCGACAGCGCCGTTTTCACGTACCGTTTATGCGGATCGCTTATATTGAAAAGTGTGCGGATCGATTGCTGGGCATGATATATGTCCTTCCCCTGGCCTAGGCAGACAATGTGCCGGTTGGCGATATCCGCCGCGAAGATAGTTGAGAGCCGATTGAACCATTGCCAAGGATGCGCTGGCATATAGATGTAATCGGTCGAGTTTAGTCCCTTTTGACGCAACGCTGCGTCGAACTGTTCCAGCGCCTGTCGACCGAGTTCCTCGTGCATGAGAAGGTCGTAGTCGAGCGTTGAAATGGACTTAAACGTTGCCATTTCTTTATGGACGGCCAGCCATATGAGTCTTATCGAACTGCCCACCTCCGGCGCATAGCGACTATAGTCGAGCGCGTCAAAGCCAATGCGACCGTTATTCGCGATAAAGGTCGGGTGGCCCTCCGTCATGCCAGCCTCAACGATCTGGTAATCGGCAAAAGCCAGTTCTGCGGCGGATATCTCTGTTTTGGCCTGCTTGTACGCGCTGCCATACAGCGTGCTGCTGATCTCCTGCAGGTAAACCGGCATCATCTCTTCCTTTATGCCAAGATGGCGGCTGAACTCAATAACAAAATCAAGCGCATCCAGGGGGGCCGGCCTGCCCTCAATCCTTTTCTCCAGAGAGCCGGCGTCCACTTGCCAGTGATCTAGCAGGAGGCGCCGAGCCTGGAACCAATACTCCAACCCAGGGGTCTCGCTTTCCAGCACATACTTCCCCCAGTCGCCTTCCATTCGCTGGAGTCGAGGAGCAATTAGCAACTCGTGTGCAAATTCGCTGATTGCTTTACGGATAAGGAGCCGGTTGGCCTTTGCCCATAAATGCGGTTTCAAATGCTGCGTTACGCGTTCGGCTAGGCTTATCTCATCGTCTCGGGCTGTCATATCACTCACGATCTCAACTCCTTCAGAACGTAACGGTGTAAGGTTCGCGAACGCGCCTTACACTCGTCTCGCCAAACTTCGACGTCGCACAAAATCCGTTCTATTTTTCATCAGAAAGGATAAGAAATACCGGACCTCTTATACAAGTTAATTTCTAATGTGTTGTGTACCGTTCGTCTTCGCTCGTGATAAACCAGCAATATTACCATCTTACTTATATAATATATTAGAATACCGGTTTCACCGGCCCTGGACGTCGTCCTTCATCTTGCAACGAGCAAGAAGTGTGTATTGATTTGCACATGCCGTACTGTCGTTCGATCACGTCAAGCGGTCGGTGTCCATTGTTTGAGCTCTCCGAGTGTCCATTTTTGCTGTCCGTCTCCATACAATCGCATACGTCTAAAGCGGAATTTCCTTTGCTTGATAAGCCCAGACTGGGTAGGGGGGACTGAGTGAATGCCTACTCCGCTGAAATGCTGTCCTGCACCGCGCCAATGCTGTCGCGTACGATCGACAGACCACGGCGCAGTTCAGCCTCGGTTATGGTAAGGGCTGTCATGAACTTGAGCACCTCACCATACGAGCCAGCGATCTCGATCACCAAGCCGCGACGAAAAGCTTCCCGGGAAATGAGCCCCGGCAATGAGTGGTGCTTTGGTGATACGAGTCCATACATCAAGCCGCGGCCTCGGACATTCAGAGCAAGGCTGGGGAAGTCGTCTGCGATCGACTTGAGTTCTTGAGCCAAGATGGCTGATTTGCGAGCAATCTCATCTTCAAACTTGGAGTCGGACCAGTAAGTCTCAAGGGCCGCACGAGCAGTGACGAAAGCATAGTTGTTGCCCCTGAACGTGCCGGTGTGCGCACCCGGCGTCCAGACATCAAGTTCAGGCTTCATGAGGACAAGGGCCATAGGCGTTCCAATTGCAGACAACGACTTTGACAGGGTAACGATGTCCGGCACGATCTCAGCCGCCTCGAAACTGAAGAATTTCCCTGTGCGACCGACACCAGCCTGAATATCATCGAGGATCATCAGGATCTCGTGCCGAGAGGTCAGATCACGCAGCCGTTGCAGCCATTCAACGGTAGCAGCATTGACACCGCCTTCGCCCTGCACTGCTTCTAGGATCACCGCAGCGGGTTTGCCGAGACCACTGCTAGGATCATCGAGAAGCTTCTCGAAATACTCGATCGTGTCTGAAGCGCCGAGATAGCCCTCGTACGGCAACGATGTCACGTGCGCGAGGGGAAAGCCGACAGCATCTCGGAACTTCGTGTTTCCGGTTGCCGCCAACGCCCCAGCGCTGACTCCGTGAAACGAGTTCGTAAACGAAACGATGTTTGACCTGCCGGTCACTTGGCGAGCTAGCTTCAGAGCCGCCTCGACCGCGTTCGTACCTGTGGGGCCAGTAAATTGCAATTTATAAGACAGACCGCGGGGCTTCAAAATAAACTGCTCAAAAGCTTCGATGAAGGCCTTCTTGGCGGTCGTAGCAAGGTCGAGCCCGTGCACAATTCCGTCGCGCGCAATGTAGTCCAACAACGCCCGCGTGAAGGCTGGGTTGTTGTGCCCGTAATTCAAGGCTCCCGCGCCTCCCAAGAAGTCGATGTATTCCCGACCGTCTGTAGCTATGAGGGCAGTGCCGACGCCTCGATCGAACAGAACTGGGAACGCACGGACGTAGCTCCGCACCTCAGACTCAAGACGATCAAAGATCGCGAGGCTTACATCGTTTGTAGGAGTAAACTGCTTCTTCATAGGGCGAGTCCTGAATTGTAGCCTGCAAAGGCATCAGCCCAAACTGTCTGGCGAAGGCCATTTCAATCGGTTCGAGGTTCGGCTTGTATGACGGCAGCATGAGCAGTCACACGCCTGGCCACGCCAACTCACGGCCCAAGCCAGTCGATCGCTGCGAGGTCCAACGTCACGTCCACCAGAGAACAAGATCAGGCCGCGCAAATCCGAAAAAGCAATTCAGCACTAGGCGACGCTTTCCGTCGCCTAATTGACCGGTAACCCCGTGAACGAAGCCGCCATCGATTAGGGCGATATCCCCGGTTTTGAGCTCGAACTCGCGGCAAGGGACGGCTTCCAGATAGGCTGCCGAATAGGGATATCCAGTGGTCTCCACACCTTGCGATATCCGGTCCGCAACCGTCGGCTTGTGGCTCCAGAGCTTCAGATTGCCGCCTTCCTCAGGCATGCTGGGATAGAGGTTGAGCGCTGCGACCGTATTGTGCGCCACCGCAGAAAGCTCGTAATCATCGCCAGCACGTAAGACTTGAGCGACGTCGTCGTGGGGATCCAAGGAAAATGTGCCTGTGCCCGACCAACTGAGGCCGCGACAAACATTGGCCTGGCCGTGTTCGGAACGGGCTAGCCGCAATTCGATTCCCTGGTTGTGAAGCTCTCGCTTCAACGCCCTGAATACTGCTCGAACCGGGTCAACCAAATTCTTAAAAAGGGCATCGACGTACGGCCGCGCGTTTTCGGCGTCTGCGAAATAGGTGGCTGCATCCTTCCTGTAGTGAGATGCGCCGACATATTGTCCGGGCACACCATCTTTACGCTCTCTGAGACCAGAGCTTCCAATAAAGTTCGTAGTGATCTCCTCGGCTACTTCGGTGCTGAAAGCTTGCTTGATGTGCAGAGCGGTGAGCTCACCTTTCAGGACCGAGATGATCTCCGCCGTGTTGATCGACCCGGTCCGTTCTTTGATCGAAACCGGCGAGATGGCTGGCACTTGAGATATCTGACTAGGCATTGTCTTGCTCCTGTAGTGCGTGTTCAAGGATGGTGATGCCACGATCGAGTTCGGCATCGGTGATGGTTATCGGTGGGAGGACTTTGATAACGTCGCGATTTGGCCCCGAGGATTCGATAAGAAGGCCATTTTCGAATGCGACATCGTGCACGCGGCCGACAACTGCCGGTGAACGGCATTTCAGGCCGGCCATCAGACCGCGGCCGCGCTTCTGTTCGATGTATCTTGGAAATTTCGCAACCAGGCGATCGAGGTGCGTTTGCAGCCTGACGGCTGTCCGCTCGACACCTGCAGTAAATTTCCTATCCGACCACATCTTGCACATGGCTCCTGCCGTCACGAAGGCGAAATTGTTGCCTCTGAAGGTCCCGCTATGTTCTCCGGGCTTCCATATGTCCAAGTCGGGTCGAATCAGAACGATGGACAACGGACTACCTGAACCGCTTAGGGACTTGGAAAGACACACAATATCCGGTTCGATTTTCGCGGACTCGAATGAGAAGAAATCGCCAGTTCGGCCCGCACCCGCCTGAATATCGTCGACGATAAAAACAATGCCGTGCGTACGGCAAATGCGCTGAATTTCCGTGAGCCAAGCTGCGGATGCGGCGTTCATGCCGCCTTCGGCCTGGATGGTCTCCAGAATGATTGCGGCAGGCTTTTCTATGCCGCTCCCCGGGTCGCTCAAAACGCTGTCGATGTAACTGGCGGAATCGAAAGCTTGGCTCGGATAGCCGTCATAGGGAACACGGATCACATCGTGGCGAGCGACGCCTCCCAGTTCCCTGGTTGAGGCCGAGCCCGACACCGCTAGAGAGCCGAGCGACATGCCGTGGAACGCATTCGTAAAGGCCATGACGCTCGAGCGGCCGGTGTATTTTCGCGCCAGCGCCAGCGCCGCTTCGTTGGCGTTCGTGCCGGTCGGCCCGGGAAACTGAATCTTGTACGAAAGGCCTCTGGGTTTCAGAATCCAATCGACGAACCCTTCAATGAAGTCACGCTTTGCCGCCGTATGCATATCAAGCGACAGAAGAATGTTCTCACCGACGAGATATTCAATCGCTGGCGCCATAATATCCGGATTGTTGTGCCCGTAGTTGAGTGCGCCGGAACCCACCAGGAAATCGATAAAGGGCTTACCCGTCTCGTCCCAGATCGTCGCCCCAAGGGCCTTCGTAAAGACGGTGGGGAACGCCCGGCAATAACGACGAACGTTAGATTCATGAGCCGTGAAAGCGTCGGTGTCCATATCAAGTCCTCTGCACATAGTCTTTCAAAGAAGAGAGCTGTTTAATGGCTAGTGGTTTGCGGCAGATGTTCGTCGCTTAACGTTGAAGCAGAATGCCGGAGGCAGCTTTGTTTGGTCTGGGTTTGGTCTGGTGATGCCGGCATCCTCATCAAATATTGTTGGGTTGCGTTGCCCTCCATTCGGATGCTTTCGAATGTGCTGCAACAGGATGGCTTCTAAAGCTTCCGCGAAAGCATCGCTACTATGGCATCAGGTAGTTGACGTACCCACCCTTCGCTGCCCATAGCGCTCCGGACAAATGAATGAGTCCAAGGAGATCAGCAGGGTCGCGTCGCCAGAGGTTGTGTCGCTCGGCGGTAGCGAAGCCGCTCGCGAGCGCGCTCCTCAATAGCGCCGTAGCGAGCGAGCGGCTTCGCGGCGGTCATCAATATTCGCCGTTCAACCTCGGGCTGCGGACACCAACCTGATTCAAGAAACTATTTGATGACCGATGACACAGCGAAAGCCACGCTCTCTTTGAGAAGAATGCGGATTCCGATCTCTTGCGCGATGACTGGCCCGAGCCGCCGGATCAAGAGGGCGGGGCCGCCGTGGACCCCCTTGACGGAAAGCCCGTTCGTAGGCCAGGCGGAAGCAACCGGGAGACGCGCTGGCGAAGGGCCGCATCGGTTTCGAGAACGTCCACTACCGCGACGGCAACCATCCCCGGCCGCAGCTGGGCTGCTGCCTTCAGGCGAGTCGAAAAGGAGATCGTCCGGGAGGGTGAAGGCGTTGACGAGGTGAGCCGTGAGTAAGCAATCAAGCTCTGATCGGGATCGACTAACACTGTTTCCATCCGACCGATGGTTGACCTGTGATCGGCGTTACCTCAAGCTAGGCAGGCCGACAAGCTCGGTTGGAAGGCGAAGACCTTTCGATGAGCTCGTCTCCGAAATGCTCGAGGCCCACTGCCGCGCCTACAGGAACATACTGGCGTAACGTGAAAACACGATGGCGTCGCGGGCAGGTGCATCTGTCGTGGGGCCATCCGCACTGCCAGGCACGCCCTCTCGGCCGGCATGCACTCAGGTCCGGTCGTTTGGGTCGGCGAATTCACACATCCTGCAAAGCAGAAAACCATCTGCTCCATTCATGCGGTCGACGATTTCGCGAAAAACTGGCTTTTCAAACAGAGCGGAGTAACCCTCATATAGAAGGTTGCCCAATACGTGACGCCGTTCAAAATCCATAGAGCACAGGGTAACGTCGCCGTTTGGAAGAAGAACATTCCGATACTGTCGTGCGTCCACGCAGGTTAGGGCTCCGACCACTGGCTGACGTGGTGCAACGATCTTAGGGTCGACGCTTCCACCCCTACTGCTCACCGGCCGCGCTTTTATCAGGGCTTCGGTAGGAATAATGTCGGCTATATCTGGGTGGGGCTCGCCCAAGGCCACGAATCGGATCAAGGGGATGTCCGCGTCGACGAGTTGACGAACCAGATCGCGATACTTGTCTCCGACCAGGCGGCTGTTCATGTAGGTGCCGTCATCGAAAACATGGACCACGAATACGCCCAAGCGCAAGGCTTGCAATCGCTGCAGGTCCTGCCCGTTCATTCCCACCAGCGTCGTAAAAATCCTGATGCCATGGCCTTTGGCGAAGGCGTGCTCCACCATTTCGGTACAGTCCGGATTGAGCCAAGGTTCGGAGTATCCCGCAAAACCAATGTCGACGGAAGTCGGTACGCGGGCCAGACACCGCTTGAAATCTTCAAGATCCAGATGACTCGCATGAGACACTTTTCTTTGCCGGACCGCGAACTTGTCCTGGGGACAATATGAACATCCTACGACGCATCCCGTGGTCGTCGTTATCTCCAAAACCCTGCCGGCTGTGTTTGCTGAGCGAAGTTCCGGTAAAATCACTGGTGATTACTCCCATCTACTTCCTGCGAAGCGCCACGATGGTGTGCGTGTGCCTTTGGCTTTCTGATACCGCCTGCTGATCTACCGAGGCAACGCAGACATCTACCCTTTTTGGCAGCCTAAGCCGCCCGGTTCACCGATTTGCCGGGCCGACCCTTCACAAACTTCCAGCGCGTCGGACCAGAGACAGCATTGCATCTTTCGAGGCATCACTCGCTCCGGAGATGTAGCCTCAACCGTTGGTCGCTGGCCCGTCGCCGAGATGCGCGCGCAGCACCCTCGAACCCGCCGGAGAGAAGCTTTCTGGATGCCGTCGATCATCCTTCATCGAGCGAGTTCCGTGTTCTCATGCGGGTCAGCCCTCACACTATATTGCCGCACATCGACCAGCAAAGGCCGAGCTAGTGCGCCTGGCGCGCAGTTACTGCGAGATAGGCTTCGAAAAGCCCGACAGGGCTAAGACGCTCCGCTGTATTGAACCCGAAATGTTTTCTGACAGCTGTCAGATTTTGGACACACATCACTCATCGTCAGTCGCTTAATACGGATGGTAATTTCTTCCAGGAATCGGTGACATTGAACACCACCCTGTCATGACCGCCCAATCTCAGCGAAGCGAACTCAGCATCGCCACCAGGACCAAGCCTGAAGATAAATCCGCCGTAGCAGCGTCAACGACATTTTGCTTTCGAAGCCGGATGGATTGCACGAGGTGATTCGCGCCGTGATGCAGGAGGTGCTCGAGGCCGAGATGGACGAGGCGCTGGGTGCTTCGAAGAGCGAGCGCACGCCGGAGCGTCTCGGCTATCACGCGCGCTACTACGGGCGGAGAACTAGCTGCGCACCTACGGCGGTTGGATAATCCCAAGGTTCAAAGCTTTTACAACAGCTACCGTTCTGCTGGTCGCATCCAACTTCCGCATTACATTTTTTAAATGGAAATCTATCGTATTTCGTGATCTGCCTAAAATAGTTCCTATTTCCCAAGATGATTTTCCTTGTGACACCAAATCAATGCACTCTATTTCTCTCGGAGACAGGTTATGAGCTCGTTCCGACGCAGTCGTAGTGTCGAACTTCGTAACCATCCGATGAAACCGCAGCGCGGCCATTTGCAGGTAGGTGATCGCTCTATTCTGCAATTCGCAGTCCGAGGATTGAGCAAAACTCACAAACCTAAAGCTGCCACCAGGGCCATGTAATGGGACGGTAACGCCTGACCTCAAGCCGAATGTTGCTGCTTCGTCCAAGACGCGGCGTCCATCTTCAGTTATGTTTTCATCAGTATACACCTCGCTCCATCGAAAGGGTCCCGCCTCCTTTCGACCTTTCTTGATGAGGGGGTCTATTTTGGCATAGCCCATTCTCGAGTAGCGCTCCTGCCATTCAGCAGGATAATTCCACATCACCACAGAACCCTCCCGGTTCGGCTTGAAAGCCCTCTCTGATGCGAGCGGCCCATAGGCAATCCACGGGCAATCGAAATTCAGCGCAAACGCAGACAACAGTTCGAACAACTGTTCGGATTGAGCGACATCATCAGTCATCTTGAGGAATAGGTCTAACTCCACCGCAATCCGCCGGAGTTCCATGATGTCTCCTTCATTGCGTTCTCATTGGTGCACAGTTTGCTCCAACCCAGCCTCGCAACATCCGAAGTCAACGGGACTCGAGCCGGAGTTCCTTCCGCCACCTGGAGTACCCTCAAGAGTCGTGCCAGCTTGCGAGCGAAGCTTCTCCTTCAGGTCGTCAATCGACGGGGGAGGTACCCAGGAGGCGAACCGACAGCACTGTGTCGGGGAGCGCACAATCCGACAGTCGAGCATTCGATTGACGGAATATGGGCAGGAAAGTATTCGCGGCGCGCTTTTGAAATCAGCACCTAAGTGCCGGGCCTGAGAAAGCTGCATTGCAACTGTACTTATTTGATCGAGGCAAGAACAAGCTCAAAATTCAATCGATACATCGACCTTCTTTTCCAATCTCCCGAGTTGAGCAGCCGTAGCAATCGTATCGACTGGATGGCGGCTGACTTTCTCCAGGCTCGGTAACCTGCTGAATTTGTCCTTCGGATGTTCCCGCTCAGTTGGCACGACTTTTGAACTCACCGTCGTGAGGCGGCAAGAGCTGCCCGCCAAAATTGATGCTGTTATGGGGGAGGTCGAAATTCCAGTTTTGTCTTTTATCGTCTTTGGGACCGAGCGTGTTGATGCGCCCGCTTGGAAACTATGAGACGTTTCCCCGTCCATGGGCGCGGCGCCACTTGTCGCGACGTTTTCGCCTTCACTGTTCGCCTCTGGAACAGGCAGCCGGCCCGGCTCGCGATCATCATGACCGCGATGCTCGCCTCCACGCTGGCTGACGTGTTGATGCCGCTCTATTCTGGCCGACTCATCGACGCTGTTTCTCGTGCTGCTAATGCGGCAGCACCAGCTTCGGATTCAGCTGTTGCAGCATTCTCTGTACCGATTGCATTGGCACTCGGTGGCATTGCCATGCGCCACGTCGCCTTCATTGGCCTGAGCGACCTGGTGTTGAAAATGATTTCCGACGTCGCGACCGAAGCGTTCCATCATGTGCAGCGCTTTTCGACAGACTGGCATGCAAACAGCTTCGCCGGCTCGACAGTGCGCAAGATAACGCGCGGCATGTGGGCGCTCGACCTCCTCAACAGCACGATACTCGTCACGCTGCTCCCGTCGTTTGTCATCTTGATCGGCTCGACGGTGCTGCTCGGCTGGCACTGGCCGGTCATGGGCGTGATCTTTGCTTGCGGCTCTCTCGTCTACCTTGCGTTTTCGATTTCGCTGTCGCTCGGCTATGTCGCGCCAGCGGCGAGCCTTGCCAACCGATGGGACACAAGGCTCAGCGGCGCGCTTGCGGACGCGGTCAGTTGCAACGCTGTGGTCAAGGGCTTCGGCGCAGAGGTTCGCGAAGACGAGCGGCTTGCAAATATCATGACGAAATGGCGGCACCGCGCGCGCCGGAGCTGGGTGCGCGGAACGATCATCGGCTCAACCCAAGGCGTAACTTTGGTTGCGCTCAGGGTGGCGGTGGTCGGATATGCCCTGCTTCTGTGGTCGCATGGACAGGCAACGCCGGGCGAGATAGCATATGTTCTCACGTCCTTCATCGTCCTGCAGGGCTATCTGCGTGATGCCGGCATGCATGTCCGCAACGTGCAGCACTCGGTTAATGATATGGAAGAACTGGTGGCCATCCACAATCAGCAGGTGGATGTTGCCGATCGTCCAGAGGCCAAGCCGATCCGGATCACGAACGGCCGTATCGATTTCGAGAACGTCCACTTCCGCTACGCCAACCATCCCCTGCCGCTCTATAGCGAATGTTCGCTGTCGATTGAAGCTGGCGAAAGGGTTGGGTTGGTTGGACCCTCCGGTTCCGGCAAGACAACATTCGTGAAGCTGATCCAGAGACTCTACGACCTGAGCGGCGGCCGGATCCTGATAGACGGTCAGGACGTCTCGGAGGTGACCCAAGAGTCCCTTCGTTCGCAGATCGCGATCGTGCAGCAGGAGCCGATCCTGTTTCACAGGTCGCTTGCCGAGAACATCGCCTATGGCCGGCCTGGCGCGAGCCAGGCCGAGATCGAGCAAGCGGCACGACTGGCAAGTGCCCACGAATTCATCGCGCCCCTGCCGAAGGGCTATGGGACATTGGTCGGCGAAAGGGGTTTGAAGCTCTCCGGCGGCGAGCGCCAGCGCGTGGCGATCGCGCGCGCCTTCCTCGCGAACGCGCCGATCCTTATTCTGGACGAGGCCACATCGAGCCTCGATTCGGAATCCGAGGTGCTCATTCAACAAGCGGTGGATCGGTTGATGGTGGGCCGAACCACACTCGTCATCGCACACCGGCTGTCGACGGTCCGCTCGCTCGATCGGCTGCTCGTCTTCGACCGTGGCCGCATCATGGAGGACGGCGATCATGCCGCCCTGATCAATCTCGATGGTGGCATTTACCGCCGCCTCTTCGAACGGCAGGCGTTGGAACTCGCGAAGGGCCTGGCCTGATCGCTAAACCGGCTTGCGCGATGCGCCGAGCCGTTGCCGGAGAGGGGTGTGGCAGTGACGAGCGGCGGGCGTTAGGCGGCAAAACCAGCACGGCCGGAACTGTCCGCCAAACGGGCGAGCGGGAATGCACCACGTCTAAGCTTCGGCGAATGCGCGCAGTTACACGCGGGCACCGAATTGTCGCGCCTAACGGCGCACGCACCAAAAGGGCGGGAATGTCGACGGCCCGGGAAGAGTGCGGCCCTCGCCGTTACCCACATTTCGCCAAAGGAAGCGAAGTCAACGCACATTGAGAGGGCGGTGCTTCCCGGCCGGCCGGGATCCCTGTCGCTGGCCCAACCTACCGCACGCTGGCCACGTCAACGGTTCAAAGTCCCTTCGGTTCGCAAAGTCGTCCCCTTGGAGACCCGGAAGCGCAGGAGCTCCGACCGCAGTCTTCGCTCAACTCTGGCCATCTGCTCCGGGATTGGATTCCGTTCCCTTGCTAGCACAGTGGCAGCTGAGCACGAACTCGCCGGCCCCGTGTCTTTCGATTACGGCCAACGGGCTTAGGAAGAGATTGGATTCGCCGGCCCTCTGCGGAGCGAATGAACAGTTCTACAGATCATCGACGTCCGCGAAAAAGAGCACGCAGCCGAAATAGCAGGCCTGAAGCAGCAGCGAACAGGCCAGCGTCGTGACGACTGCCACACGGATCGAATCCAAAGCGAAGTAAACCATCGACGCATTGCTGCACAGGACCAGCCCCACGAGCCGACAAAAAGATGAAGTGCAACGCCGTTCTCCTGGTTTTCGCCAGATCATGTTGCGAGCTCGTCGGCCGCAACATGCGTCTGGCAGTTCTTGGGGCAGACGCGGCCGCAGGCTCCGCAGCCTATGCAGCGGCCGGCATCATCGACAACCATGATCATGCGATTGAGCTTGCCGTCGAAATCGTCGTCCTCGTCATCGCAGGGGCCGAGGATTTCACCCGCATCATCAACGCCGTGAAGATGCATGACATCGCGCGAGCAGACCTTGAAACAACGGCAGCAGCCGATGCAGGTCTTGCTATCGATGGAGGTCAGGTACGACGGCATCCAAATGGAGCCGTCACGGGTGGTGAATGTGCGCATCATCCTAAATTCTTCATTGAAGCGAGTTCTCTCTTGGCAACATCCAACTCGGCATAAACGGCTTGGGTTTTCTCGGCGACTTCCTGTATGTCGGCCCACTTGCCCGGCAGACCCTCGACGAGGTCCTGCAATGCCATCTTGGCAATAGCTGCACGCAACTGGAGCTTTCAGACTTTTTTCCTCATCCTATCTAGGTCTGACATAGATCCTTCCTGGAACAATGGTTTCTTGATGCGCTCCATCTCGGGCTAGGCTTCAATGGCTGCAGTCGCATCGTCGACCAGTTTCGTACCGGCCTCAGCAAGTTTGCGGAAAGTCTCGAAGCCGAACCGGTGGACGTCTCGACAGAACGCCCAACCGCCGGAAGCCCCCACGGGTTTCATTTCTATTGTCGGCGACGTCGACACGCCGGAGCGCTCCTCGATCGCAAGCGCTACGGCGGTGTAAAACATGTCGAGCCTCCACAGCGCGTCAGGATCGGGATCGCCGCCAAAGGGTACCGCACGTTGCTGTTGCTTGGTGATGATGAACTCGGCCAGCAGCTCGGCATCCGAATGGCCTTCCCATAAGCCGAAGGAATCCTGAGTACGAATGAGCCGCAGGAGGCATTTGACGAACGGGGAAGCAAGGGCCTCGTCGTCCCCGTGGACAGCAGGGCCAACCGGTTCATGAGGAATTTCGCTTTTCCCCAATTTCAGTACTCCTCTTGAAGGACGATCTCTTTTTCTGCGATGTGTGGTTCGGGCGCTTGCGTGGGCGGGGAATGGCTTGGGCGAGCCGATCCCACGCAACAGTGTCCCGTGGCCGACCTCGAGCACGTCCACCAATGCGAGACCTTTCACCGCGGCGCGAACGCCTGCGCCGCGGTTCGACCCGAGGTAAACGCAATGGAAATTCCACCTGCCGCAAGCCGCGCACTTTTGCGGCATCGACGTTATTGCTGCGAAGTGCGCCTGGGCGGGCGGATTTGCCGGTGTTCAATTCCAATTGTCATGCCCTTCGCGATCCTTGCTCAGGAAGTGACAGCGTTTTGAGTTTCGGAAGTCTTGTTTTGCGGAGCCACACAGAGACCCGCGTGACAGGCAGGCTCACCCGTGTAGTTGGCCAGGGCTTGGAGCAACGAGGTGAGGTAGCGCTGTTTGGTTTGGTCCGGCACTGGCTCCGAATGGTCCAGCGATTTGATTGCCACCTCGATCAACTCGATCGCCCGGTCCTTGTTGCCGCTCTCGTAATAATACTGAGCGACCGGAAAGTAACACCCGAATTTAAAGTCTCCATCGCCTTGCGGAGGATTAAGTTCCAGGATCTGTTCGGAGAGCTCCTTGCCCATCGCAAAGCGATCATCATGCGGAAGATGGGAGTTGTCGATCGTGGGATGGAAGAGTTGGTTCAGCGCCATCACCACCCAAGACATCGCTTCGAACTTTTTGTTGATCGCGTCCTCGACCAATTCGCGCATAAGCGGCAAGCCGGTTTTGATGTCGCGCAGCTTGTGAAGCAGAATATCCGCATGAACCCGCCGAAAATCAAAAGAGTCTGGCATCACGGCGAGGCCTTCTTCGATGGCCAATAGTGCCGCTGCCCAATCCTCGTCCTGCATCGCCGGCCCAAGTTTGGCGTATATCGGCTGACTCAGCGACGATTCGCGCACACGCGAGATTCGCTTTGCATCGACGGCTTTCGCTTCATAGCTGCTGCGCCAGCTGCCGTTAAGGACTTTCGGCAAAACGTCATCGAGAGGTGCCGGGTGGCCGATATAAGCGATGTGGCCGTCGCGGTCGACCACGAACGAGGTGGGAATCCCGAACGAAGAGCTGGGTTCCAGCCAGAGCTTTTTCATTTCGCCAGTGCAATCGAACGCTGTCCGATAATTCAGATTCGGGAACTTCTCGGTCAGCCAGGCATCCACGTTGGTCCGCGCTTCGTCCGCGGTTGCAGCCTTTTCGCAAGCTGCGACTCCGATAATCTCAAATCCGCTGTCTTTATATTTCTCCTGCAGTTCGATCAAATGGGGCATGGCGTGGACACATGGTCGGCACCAAGTCGCCCAAAATTCAACGAGGTAGACCTTGCCGGGCCGAAGGCTCGTGAGGGGCTCGCCACGCAGCCAGTTCTCCACTTTCAGCGCAGGAGCCGGGGACCCCATACGCAGTTCCATCTTGGTGTCCAAAGTCATTCCACACCTTTCGTCTCTTTTGTCGCGGAATATTTTCCAGTCAAAATCGGACACGGTCTCGAGGGCATTGCTCCCTCTCGCTTGCTTCAGCGGAGCTCTCACCGTGTTGCCGCACATCAAGCACGGCAAAGGGCATGCCAACCCTTCTTAGCTTCGGCAAGCGCCGGTACCGCCTTGAATAAGCGAGCCCTAACACGGCCAGCTGACGTTAACCTGAATGTCGGCTTTCGACGGCTCACCTTAGCGGCTGCCGTTTAGGAAGGTGAGAGTTTGGCTGGCCCGCTGGCGATAAGACCGGCTTCGGCGTCCTGGAGTAGTCGCACTTCGGCGATGGGGTCGAAAGTGCGGGAGAGGCTCGGTACCCTTGCAGCCACCGCCGCATGTGGCCCGGCGTCATAATTCGCGTCGCGGTTGCCAACGGCGGCGTTGGGCTCGATCCACGTGGCGTTGAGCCCGACAGCACGTAAAGCTGCATCGTGATTGAATGCCCTTTGCTGTTTCACGCCAAGCAGGAGTCGCGCGACGCTACCTTGCTCAAGCGCGAGCAGAGCGATCTGACGCCGTAGGAATATTGCTCGTCCCGCTTTTGCCGCCAGAGGCGGAAATCTTTCCTGAATGCCACCGCCGATCATCAATATCGACGAATCATATCCCGCTGCCCATTTGTTCGACTCCGAGGTCGGGCCAGCACTCCGTCAAGGGACGGTTGATGAACCCTAGATGCTCGGGATTGGCGCATGGCGCGCGCCGCAGAAGGCTGTCAAGGATGCGGCGCGCTCGCCAGGCCAGCAGCCCAAAGTTCGGATCAGCCAGCCCGCGCTGTCCAAGGCAGGCGTTCTGAACGAAAAGGCGTCGGTCTCGCGGTCCGTCCCAGTACACCGAAAAATCCTCGCCGATGGCGAGCTCATTGCCGATCTGTTCGAGGCGATCTGCGATCGGTTCTAGGAAACCCGGCAGCGGTTTCTCGTACCCGGTGGCCAGGATGACGATATCGGCGGTTACTTCTCCGATGTTGTCCAAGCCGCGTTGCAGCGTGAGCCTGTGCCCTGCTCCGGCATTGATGCAGCGCGACACGTTGCAACTTGGCCGCAATGTGATCTCGCATTGGTGTGGCTCGAGAAAGGCGTGGTGGTAGAGCGCCTGATAGACCGCGCGCAACTTGCTTTCTGAAATGCCCTCGGAGGCAAGCGCGAAACGCCGCAGGAACAGCTGTCGATGCACCTCGCTCATCGCAGCAAAACGATCCGAGAAGCATGGCGTGAACAGCCCGTTTGTGAACGCGTGGTCGTCGAAAGGCATCTCGCGCGTCAAGACCCATGTGATCGCCGCGGGCCGCCGTTCTTTCGGCCGGCCGACAAGGTGCAGTAGCAGCTCGGCTCCCGACTGTCCGCCGCCAACAACGCAGACATGCTTTTTTTGCACCTCAGGATTGATGTGGGCCAACTCAGATGAGTGGAACAGGTTGGGTCCAGTCCAGCCATGAAACTGAGGCGGAATTTGCGCCTGCTTGCCTATGTCGATGACGAGGTTTCTTGCATCAAGGACCGCGTTGTCCGTCCGCACGCGAAACTCGCCGTCAAAGCGGATTTCGCGAACGGCCTCGCCGCCACGGACAAGCGGATTCTTCTGGAACGCCCAGTTGAGATATTGGGCGAACTCGGCTCTAAGCACCCCGTGAAATTGCGCATTGAGGAAATTGTAAAGACGCCCGTTCTCGTGGAGGTAGTTTACGAATGTGTAGGCTGATCGCGGATTGACCAGAGTAACCAGATCCTGGAAGTGGCCGACCTGGAGCTCCGCGCAATCGAAAGCGCTGCCTGGATGTCCTCGGAAATCGACCTCCCGGTCCAGGAACAGTGCCCCTTGCGCAATCTCTTCCTGTATCTGACACGCAAGGCTCAAATTAGATGGTCCAGCACCCACACCAATACAAAAGAGGTCCACTTATCCTTACTCCTCTAGGAGTGTTTTCCAACTCAGCGGCATGTTGACGTCGATTGCCGGGCATTGAGCAATGCGAACCTCACAGGCATGCTTGAGCCGCGGTCCCGACTGAGAGGACAGCAAAAGCGTGTGCCGCCTTCCAGGTCTTGGGCTCAATGTCGGCGGCATCGACAGCGGCGCGGCGTGATCCGAACCCAAGAGCAGAAGGAAAGTGTGTGATGCTGTCGCGCGGCTCTTCCGGATCTTACGGCGGCTTCTAGCGCCGGCCTCCACCCCAGGAGTGGCTGTTTCCCTGCCACGACGGAAGCGGCTCTTTCTTTCGAGGGGCGTAACCATGGATAACGGCTCTTAATGCTTTCGGAGACTCCCATGCATGCGGCGTGCCGGATAAAGACCTGTCAAACCAACGAGTTCGCGCAGTTCCAGCTCGTCTGGAATCCGACATTGTCGCACGCCCGACGATCGGGCAGGGGAAGCTCCGCGGCAGCGGCCCTTGCACACCGCAGGCTGACAGGGACAGCCGCCGATTTGACGCGCGTCCGGGTACTGATAAGGGGCCTTCCAACAGGGTTCGCGCACGAGGCGGGGTCTCCTGGTACACCCGCCCTGTGGCTTGGCTGCGGTCTGCTGCAGCCGTTCGTCTTTACTGCCCGTTGCGGACGATCTCGCACGAGTTGGTTCACGAGAGCGTCGTGAAGCAGTCGAGGCGTCCGGTTTGGCTCTGACAAGCGTCGCAAGATGTTCGCGGATCCAGCCATGTCTCCGCAATCCGACCGGTAACCGACGACGACTTCGGACTGGTTGGCGGTCCTACGACCTGATCGGTGTTCCTACGGAGCTGATCAGCGAGCCAAAAACAGCGGCAATGTGGTCTTCCCAAAGCTCCAGCTCGGCGGACCGCCGAAAATCCGCTCACGCAGCCCACGGCTGCCATAAGCACCCATAACCATCATGTCAGCACAGATGTCGTTCGCGTGCTGGGTCAGCACTGTGCCCGCCGATTTGCCGGCGCTCTTAAGCAGGTCAACGGAGACCCGAGCACCGTGCCGAGTAAGATAGGCAGCGATGTCAGCTCCAGACTGCGCGCCTTTCCCGTTGTTTTGCGCCTTTGGATCGACCATAGCGACACAGACTTCCTTGGCAGCGGATAGGATACTAAGAGCTTCCCGAACCGCACGCGAGGCCTCTACACGCGAATCCCAGCCGACCAGCACGCGTCGAGGCGACAGCGTCGCCTTAACGCCCTTCGGCACGATGAGCACCGGCTTTCCGCTATCGAACAAGCAGCCGTTGACAACAGGAGGTCCGAGAGTCTCATCGTTGAGGAGGTCTCCTCCAACGATCGTCAGGTCAGCGCAGAGCGCCCGCTGTCGTGCCACTTCACCGAGGCTAGCCGGATCGCAATAGTCGGTGTCAACGTCACAGGAAAGCGACATAGCTTTCAGCCTTTTGAGGATATCCGCGGACCGTCTTTCCATTCTGGTCACGTCCTGTGAAAATTTCTCGATTTGCTGAAATCGATAGTTCGGTACTGCAATTGCCTGTGCACGTCCTGTATTCCATTCGGGGGGCGGAGACGACATCAAGAGCAATGGAGGCGGTATAATGAGTACCGATAGGTGCGCGCCGACCTCGGCACACAGTCCGGCAGCTGTTGTGAGGTCCTCATCAGAATGATCAGCACCCGTCACACTGAATATGCTTTTAAATTCCATTTGCCTGCTTCTCCTGGTCTTCGTTAGGAGCGCCTCAAAGCGGCAACACCGCTCTCAGGAGGAAGAGAGAGCGGCACCACGTTCGATCACCGATTTCAGTCGTCCGGCTTCTCGAGCGAGTAGCCGGCCGACCTGACGGTGCGAATGACGCTGCCGGGCAAGGCCGTTTTCAGCGCCCTCCTGATTCGGCTGATATGGACATCGACGGTGCGTGCACCGACATGAATGTTGGGCAGCCAGGCCGCCCCGATAAGCTCGTCCCGGCTGAAGACCTTGCCGGGGGCCTCAATCATAAGCCGCAGCACGTTGAAATCGATCCGTCCGAGATGGATGTCGTGGCCATTACCGCGAACCCGATGGGCATCGAGCTTCATCTCCAGGCCTCCACAACAAATCCAACTGTCGTTTTCAACCCCGTTCGGACCACGCTTGGTCAGCCCGAGCCTCGCCCGCAGGCAGTCGAGCAGCTTGGCCGGAGCCACCGGCCGCACAAAGCTCTCAACGCCTGCCTTCAAGAGATCGAGGTGCTGGTGCTCGGCGCCAGGCGCGATCAGGGCGATGATAGGCAGGTCGGTGGTGCGCGGTTCCCGCTTGAGGTGGGCGCAAATTGCGGACCCGTTTATGCTGGCTGGGTCGCAATCCAGCACTACGGCCTGAAGCTCCCGTTGTTCGGCCAAGGCCAGCGCAGCCTTCGCGCCGTCTGCCGTCTCACTGCTGAAACCGTCAACCTCCAGTATGTGGCTGTAGAGCAGATAGAACTCGGCATCTTGCGAGCAGATCAGGACCAGCGGCTTCTTCATCGGCGATACCCCAACAACCTGGTCGGCCTCGAGTCCCTGGATCGAGGGGACTGGCCAACATAGTTTCTCGGGTCCGTCATGATGGCCTTTCTCGAAAATCGCGCCCATCATGCCAGCGCCACGTGGGGAAAGGTTTCGATGACTGAAATCGCATCGTCGACCAGCTTCGTACCGGCCGTGGCGAGCTTCAGGAGCGTCTCGAAGCCAAACCGGTGGACATCGCGCAGCGTTTTGGACAAAACGACCAGCCGTCCGGTCGTGAAAAGCACCCGACCAAAACCCTCATGGCTCACCTGGATCATCGGCGATGCCATAAGGCCGCAGCGCTCCTCGATCGCAAGCCCGATGGCGGCGTAGTACTTGTCGAGCCTCCACAGCACGTCGGGATCGGGATCTCCGATGATTGGGATCCCTCGGCGCTGTTCCTTGGTAATGATGAAGTCGCCCAGCAGCTCAGCGTCCGCTTTGCGTTCCCACGAGCCATAGGAATCCTGAGAACGGATCAGCCGCACGAGGCATTTGACGAACGGGGTGCAAAGAGCCGCCTCGTCTTCGGCGACAGCTGGGGGGATTGCGGGGTCAGGCATTGGCGTCCTCCTCTTTTCAGTCCTCGTCCTCGAAGGACGGTTTCTTTTCGGCAATGCCCGCTCGCGCCAGCACCTTGCGCAGCCAAGGCGGAGGACACGTCCTGAGCATCATCTGCGTGCGCAAGAGCACCTGTGGGATCGATTGGGGCTCCGCCACTTTGATCGGGTGGATTTTTGCCGCGACAAGCTTGGCTGCCGAAGGGCCGCCAATTGCCAGACAAAACAGGATCTGACAGCCCTTGAGCGCATCCACCTTTGGCGTGATGCGATCATCGCGCTCGGCCCGATGCTCCCCGCTTTCATCGGACACGTCATCGAAGGCCACGGCTTCTACGAGATTCCATTCCTCGCGCGTCACGTCGTAGACAGCAAAGCGCCTGGCCGACCCGAAATGGGCGTTGAGGTCCTGCATGTCCTGAGTGGCGATCGCAACGCGCAATGCGCCCTTACGTCGTTCAGGCATCGGGGCGAAAACCTCACTACTGACCAGCGAGAGGCGGCGAACAGCGTTCATCGTGATATTTCTCGATTACGGAGTGGATCAAGCGCCTCAGGAGTGGGCGCGTGTTGGTTGGCCTGGAAGATGCTGGCGACCTCGAAGATCATGTCGCGGGTGCCCTGATAGAGAATTGCGAGCTTGTGCTGGCTGCCTAGTCGATCGAAGACCGGGAACCCGATGCGCATGAGCGGAATTCGGAGCCGCTCCGATGCTTGGCGCCCGTGCGAATGCGTGACAAGCAGGTCAGCACCGACGGCAAGACTTTCCAGATCGCCGAGATCGCCGATCTGAACCGAAACCGCCGGGACTTTCTCGAGAATTTTAGACCTGTCGGTCGTTGTGACGGCCGCGGCTATCTCGGAGCCGAGGCCAGCAAAGAAGGTCGCAAGTTGGAACAGCTGGTCTGGTTCGGCAGCGATGGCAATTTTCTTGCCGCCGAAATGGAAATGTCCGTCGAGCATCGCGTCCTGCAATTGCGCCCGGCGCCGGCGCACGCGGGCCGGTACCGCCGCGCCCGAAATCGCAGACAGCAGCGACACGAAGCGGTCCGTGTCCTGCAGCCCAGTCAGTGACTGGAACAACACGTAAGGCACGCCGGTCAACCCGTGCAGCGCTTTCGCCGGGCGGCGCATGTGCTCACCGATGGCGATGCATTGCATGGCCGTGCCCAACTCGCGAATGTCTTCGACGCTGGTGCCGCCGTATGTGGTCGCTACCCAGCGGTCAGGAACCGTACCGTCGAGCGAGCCTGAAATGTCGGGCAGAATAACCGGCTTGAGCCCAAAGCTTTCAACCATGTCACGCATATGCTCGATGTCGGCGACAGTGAGGTTGCATCCGGGCAGGATCGCGATCTTCTTCGGCTGCCGCGCACGTTCGCCCGAGCCTGTAATCCCTTTGATCATTGCGGTGACTGCCTTGGCCCAGCCCTCTTCGATCGCGCCGTCAAAATCCGGCGTGTTGGCCAGCACGACCTCCGTACCCGCAAGCTCTTGCGTGTGCTTCAGCTTGATGTTCGCAATATCACTCGCGCAATCTTCGCCACGCGTCTCCACCAGCGCGGTCGTGCACACCCCGATCAGCTTTGGCTTCGTGCGGTTCTTGAGGTTGAGGATGGCTTCTTCAAGATGGTCGGCAGCGCCGAGGATGGTCGCCACCTCATCCATCGCTGTTGTCTGCAATGGAATCGTTTCTTTGAAGTGCCGTACGAAGAGCACGAGCGCGAAGCTTGTGCATCCCTGGCTGCCGTGGAACAGCGGCATCGCGCCGTCGACCCCAAGAAAGGCAAAGGCGGCACCCAGCGGCTGCGACGACTTCAGCGGGTTCACCGCCGCGGATTTGGTCTGGGGAAGGATGCGGGCCATCGGTCGCCTCAACACTCGCTGAACTCGTGTGCCGTCGCGCCGGCGAATTCATCGAACAGGTGCCCGGACTCCTTCTTCGTGCATGGCAGTTCGTCTTTTAGATCAGGCTGGCAATCCCACGGGGCCGGCTGGCGCACCTGAGACCAGACCGGATTGTGAATGGCGAGGTCGATCTGGCGTACGAGTTCCACCATGCCGGCATAGCCGGCATAAGGGTGCTGGCGCTCCTGGTTGATATCGAGCCAGGGCGTCTTGGCCTTGAGCGCAATGAATTGCGTGCGACCGCCCGACAGCATGATATCGGCCCTGTGTTCAGAGAGCATGGCGTACAGCTCGCGCGCAGCCATGTATTCGAACATATGCTTGTCGTGCTTGAGAACTTGTTTGATGCGCTCCTTGTCCTGCACCGTAGATTTCTTGACCGAGGTGCCGACGATCTCGATTCCGATCTCCATCAGCGCACGGACAACCGACCAGGACTTCACACCGCCTGTGTTGAGCAGCACGCGCTTGCCTTGGAGCCTTTGCCGGTAGGATTCGAGTTTCTTCCACGCGATCGCCTCCTGCTGCGCGATCAGCGTCTCCGTGCGCTCGAGGATCTCCGGATCGGCGCCCTTCCTCACCAGCAGCCTGACAAGGTTGCGAAGAGCTTGCGATGTGTCGGAGATGCCATAGAAGGAGCCCTCGAAGAACGGGATGTCCCAGCGCTCCTCCATCTTGCGGGCAAGACTGATCAGCGCGGTCGAGCACACGATCATTGCCGCCCGGGCGCGGTGCGCGGAAGCAATGTCGCGGTAACGCGCATCGCCGGGAATGCAGGCGCGCACCCGGATGCCGAGCCGATCGAGGAGCGGCTTTACAAGCCAGAATTCGCCCGAGAGGTTGAATTCGCCAAGGATGTTGATGTCGTAGGGCCCGGGGTCGTCGGGTTCGACCGTGCCGATGACATGATCGAGCAACGCCTCGGCGGCGAGCTTGTTGCCGAGGTTCTTGGAGCCTGCCAGGCCAGGCGCATTGATCGGCACCACGGCCAAACCGAACTTTTCCGTGGCGCGTTTGCACACGGCCTCGATGTCGTCACCGATCAGCGCCGTTACGCAAGTTGAGTAGACGAAGATCGCCGGCGGCGCGTATGTGTGCTTGATCTCGCGGATCGCCTTGAAGAGTTTCCGCTCGCCCTGCCCCATCACCAGGTCGAGTTCGGTGAGGTCGGTCGTGAAGCTTGTCCGCCACAAGGTCGGCCCTGACGAAACCGCACCACGGTTGTCCCAAGAATTGCCCTCGCAGGCGAGCGGCGCATGGACCAGATGCGCAACGTCGGTGATCGGCTGCAGGACGATCTTGGCTCCGTCAAAGGCGCAGCCGCCGGCTGCCGCCCCTGGTGTCAGCGACTTCGAGCAGCCCTCCTTGCGCGCCTTGGCATCTTTGCCACGGTTCTTATCGCAGGCGGGCTCATCGAAGGCGTCCTTGATTTTGGCGCTGAGGGAGGACATCGCTCAGCCTCCCCAGTCCATTGGGCAAGGAATGGCCTCGGCGAAAAGCCGGCCACGGCTCTTAGCGCGTGAGGTCATAGGAATAATCCGTCACACCCGTCTCGCTCGTCTCGCGATCGAGTTTGTCGAAGATCTTGTCGAGGATCGTCGTCAGCACGCGCAACGCGCCCTGGTAGCCAAAGAGCGCAAAGCGGTGATGATGGTGCCGATCGAAGATCGGAAACATCAGCCGGATCAGCGGCGTTCCGGTGTCGCGCTCCAGGTACTTGCCGTAGGAATTGCCGATCAAAAGGTCCACCGGCTCGGTAAAGAGCAGCGAGCGCAGCGCCCACAGGTCCTTGCCCGCCCAAACCTGGGCAGCCTTGCCGAAAGGCGAGGATGCTAGCAGCTTCTTCAAATCGGCTTCCCATGCCGAGGTGCCATTGGTGGCGAGGCAATGGGTTGGCTCGCCGCCGGTCTCCATGACAAAGCGGGCCATTGCGTGAACGAAGTCGGGATCACCGTAGATGGCGTATTTCTTACCATGCAGCCAGGATTGGCTGTCCGCCATGGCGTCTACCAGTCGGCCGCGCTCGAGGCGAATTGCCTCGGGAATCTCCTTGCCGGAAATCGCCGCGACCTCCATCAGGAATTCGTCCGTCGCCTGAACGCCGAGCGGATAGTGGAACGAGGCCGTCGCCTGCCCGACCTCCTCGCAATAGCCCAGTGTCTTTCGGGTGTTGTGATGCTGCAGCGAAAGCGTTGCCTCGGCGTTGAGGGCCTTCTTCACCTCGTTGATCTTCGTGCCCCCGTCATACATGCGGTATTCACCGTCCGAAGGCGTATCGAACTGGTCAGAGGCATCCTGGATCAATGTATAGGACACGCCCATTACATCGAGCAGGCGCTTGAGCTCCCGGTTGTTGCCGACGCAGAAGCCGTCGAAGCCCGGAATGATGTTGATGGTTCCTTCGATTTGCGTACGCTCCTGACCTTTCCAGAAGTGCTCCAAAATGCCTTTGACCATGTTGTCATAGCCGTCGACATGACTGCCAACGAAGGCCGGGGTGTGGGCAAAGGGCACGTCGAAGTCGCGCGGGACTGAATCTTCGTCCTTGGCGTTCTGGATGAAGCTGTGCAGGTCGTCGCCAATGACCTCTGCCATACAGGTCGTCGACACGGCAATCATCTTGGGGTCGTAGAGCTGGTAGGTGTTGGCGAGCCCGTCGACCATGTTCTTCAGGCCGCCAAACACCGCCGCATCCTCGGTCATTGAGGAGGAGACCGCCGCGGCAGGCTCCTTGAAATGGCGCGACAGGTGCGAGCGGTAATAGGCGACGCAACCTTGGCTGCCGTGGACGAAGGACATGGTTCGCTCGAAGCCGGCGGCAGCGAATACCGCACCCAGCGGCTGGCAGGCCTTGGCCGGGTTCACGACAAGCGCTTTGCGGGCGAGGTTCTTTTCGCGGTATTCCCACGTCTGGGTGAAATCGCGCTGATCGGAAACGATTTCATCGGGGTGCGGACATTCGAAGTTTAGCTTCTTCTCAGCGAGCATCTTTCTGTATTCCGGCTCGCGGAACAGGGGAGCGTGATCGAGAATTTTTTCAGCCGACTGCGGCATGATGATTACCTCTTTTGCATCTGGCTGCGCGGGACGGCAGCTCAGGACGTCAAGACGTTCCAGGCTCCGGCGGATCAGAGGCCGCGGGAGTTCACCGTCTCAGTGGGAGACTGGGGCTGAAGCAAATGTTTATTCGGCAGCCATCGCCCGCTCATCGCCCCGGCTTCTTTTCCAAGGCGCGTGGAATAGGTCCCAGACCGGGTTGTTAATGGCGAGATCCACATCACGTGCGAAAATGGCAAAGCCGTCGTAGCCGTGATACGGGCCTGAATAATCCCAGGAATGCATCTGGCGGAACGGTATGCCCATCTTCTGCACCGGGTATTTTTCTTTGATTCCCGAGCCGACCAGATTTGGGCGAATCCCTTCGATGAATTTCTCCAACTCATAGCCGGTCACGTCATCGTAGATCAGCGTGCCGTTCTTCACGTAGTGGCCGGTGCGCTGATAGTCGTCGCTGTGGGCGAATTCATAGCCGGTGCCCACGATGACCATGCCGAGGTCCTCGTAGGCCGTGACGACGTGGCGGGGGCGCAGGCCGCCGACATAGAGCATCACGGTATTTCCTTCCAGGCGCGACAGGTACTTGGCGATGACCGCATCAACAAGCGGCCTGTACTTGGCAATGACCTTTTCGGTCTTCTCCTCGATTTCCGGCCCAAAATGCTTGGCTATGTTGCGCAGAGAGGCTTCGATCTGGGAGGGACCGAAGAAATTGTACTCCATCCAGGCGACGCCATACTTTTCCTCCATATGCCGACAGATGTAATTCATCGACCGGTAGCAGTGGATAAGATTGAGCTTAGCCTTCGGGGCGCGCTCGATCTCTGCGAGTGTGGCGTCACCCGACCAGTTGCCAACCACGCGCAGCCCTATCTCCTCAAGCAGTATGCGCGAGGCCCAGGCATCGCCGCCGATATTGTAGTCGCCGATGACGTTGACGTCGTAGGGGCCGGCCTCGAACTTGACATCCTTTTTGTCGAAGACCCAATCCCGGATTGCATCATTGGCGATGTGGTGGCCAAGCGACTGCGAGACGCCGCGGAAGCCCTCGCAGCGTACCGGCACGATCGTCTTGTCATACTCCTTGGTCTTTTTGCGAGAAACGGCCTCGGTGTCATCGCCAATCAGGCCGATAGGGCATTCGGACTGCACGGTGATGCCGTTGTTGAGCGGAAACAAGACTTCAATCTCGTCAATGATCTGTTCCAGCTTCTTGTCGCCGCCGAAGACGATGTCCTTCTCCTGGAAATCGGAGGTGAACTGCATTGTCCCGAACGTGTCGACGCCCGTTGTACCGACGTAGTAGTTGCGGCGCTGCGACCAAGAATATTGGCCGCAGCCGACCGGGCCGTGCGAGATATGGACCATATCCTTGACTGGCCCCCACACCACGCCTTTCGAACCAGCATATGCACAGCCGCGAATCGTCATCACCCCGGGAATGGACTTGATGTTCGATTTGACGTCGCATTCGGAAAGGACCTCGCTTTCCCCGCCAGCCTCGTTGCCGCTCTTTGCGACGTTGAGGTGCTTCTTGCGGCGCTTCGCCGCCTTGTCGGGATAATGCGACAGCACCTCTTCGATAAGCTTCGCATGAAGAGCACCGTCATTCTCGTATTCCCGGCTCATGAGTCCCCCTTTCAAGGTTGGGTGACGCCTCAAAGAATAGGCGCCGTTCTCTGCAAGGCGCGCCGATTCATGGCAGCGCTAATGTCACTACTGGGCCGCCGCCTTCGCCGCTTCCTTGGAGTGAAGCTCGGCAAGCATCTGCTCGTCGGTCTTCATGATGCCGAAGTCGAGCAGCATCTCCTCCAGCTCCTCCATGGTGATCGGCGTCGGGATCGTACCCTGGCCCGAATTGGCGTGGATCTTCTCGGCCAGAGCGCGGTATTCCCCTGCCTGCTTTGAGTCCGGCGCGTACTGGATCACCGACATCTTCCTGAGTTCGGCATGTTGGACGATGTTGTCGCGGGGCACGAAGTGGATGAGCTTGGAATTCAATCGGCCAGCCAGTGCTTCGGCCAGATCGAGTTCGCGGTCGGTTTGACGTTCATTGCAGATCAGCCCGCCCAGCCGCACACCGCCCGAATGGGCATATTTGAGGATGCCCTTGGCGATGTTGTTGGCGGCATAGAGCGCCATCATCTCGCCGGACATGACGATATAGATCTCCTGGGCCTTGCCTTCGCGGATCGGCATGGCGAAGCCGCCGCATACCACGTCGCCGAGGACGTCATAGGAGACATAATCGACATCGTCATAAGCGCCATTCTCCTCGAGGAAATTGATCGAGGTGATGACGCCGCGGCCGGCGCAACCGACACCCGGCTCGGGGCCGCCGGACTCCACGCACTTGATGCCTCTGTAGCCCACCTTGAGCACGTCCTGGAGTTCGAGGTCTTCCACCGAGCCTTCCTGTGCGGCGAGATCCAGGACGGTATCCTGAGCTTTCGAATTCAGGATCAAGCGTGTGGAATCGGCTTTGGGGTCGCATCCTACGATGAGGATTCTCTGCCCGAGGTCGACAAGGGCAGCGAGCGTATTTTGGGACGTGGTGGACTTGCCGATGCCGCCTTTTCCGTAAAAGGCGATCTGACGCAGACCTGACATAATAGCTTTCCTTCCTTCGTTCTAATTATCGCGACTGCCCGCGACACAAGTGCCGATAGGCAGCTCGTGCCGCCTCACACCAAGCATCGCAAAAAGCGTACCAGCGTGATCGGCCGATCCCAGAAGAAACTTTGTCATTAAATTCCAGCCGCTTAGACGGCGGCAAAACGCGCGAACGGGCCTTTCAGGCGTCTGTCACGGACACGACAAAGCCGACACAGATTGTCGTGCGCCATCCAAACCGCCGTGTGTCGAGCTCGAAGCGGGAGAATGGGGAAGTTAGCCCAAAGCTGATGGCGAGACCATCGGAAGACATCGGCTCTTGTCTTTCCAGCCTGCCATTGATCGGGCGGTCGCTGGATGAGCAGGAGCCTGGGGCTTGACCGCGGCGCGGGTAGTTCAGGCAGGCTTACAGAGCGGGAACGCCGGCGGCCGATAGACATCCGCGCTTAACCTTTCATAGCCCGTCTACAAGTTGGTTCCGCCGACGCGCTATATGGAAGCCAAATAATTCAGTAGCTTAGCCGAGAGCATTGATTTTTTCAGAAAGATACGTGTTATACGCGTATGAACCGCCGAACCCATGGTCGGCGCCCTCATGCGCGTGAGACCCCGTTGTGGGCGAGGCTCGCGACTGGCTGCACGATCCTAGCCGGCCTGCTTGCCATTGAGTTTGGTCCCGCCGCGGTAGGCTGCGGCATCAAGGGCAACATCAGCTACAACACTGGCAAGAAGATTATCACGTTCTTGGACAGGAATCTTACTGGGAGACACGCATCAACCTATTGAAGGGCGAGCGGTGGTTTTGTTCAGAGGAAGCTGCACGAAAGGCGGGCGGGCGGGCTTCGAGAGGTTAGTGTCGCGGCAGCTTGCAGATCTGCCCACGGGGCCGCCACGATCGCAAAGTGTGTACAAAAGCGCCCTCTCTGCCGAACTGAACAGTGCTCACGGCCATAGCCTCGGATGAGCCCGACTGGCTTGACCTCTGCATGATGAGAGCAGCTTTTACACCAGGTGCGCAGCACATGTCTTTAACGAACGCATCGTCTTCAAGAATATAGAGAGCAATTCGGAAAACCGAGTAGTTGGCGGCGAAGCTAGGAGAAGGTATACACTACCCTCTTGTTACCCCAGAGTAGAACGTGCAGCTGCGGCAAGACGCGGGCTTCGAACCACCTGTCGCTGGTCACCTTTTCTACCAGCGGTTCCATGCGCATCATATTCCGTCGGACTCGACAGAGACGTCTTCATTACCACGGCGGGGCGGCGTGTGATTGCCGGGTTGCAGACAAACCTCGCCGCGACGTATTTGGGACGAGTGGTGTCGGCACCGAATCCCTATCATTTAGACTAGCCAGCTTGGGGAGCGCCGTCAGACCGCCAGACCGGAAGAGGAGGCTTCGCGCCAACTTGTGCCAAGAATGTTGGACCGTGCGGAACCGCTGGGGCGGCGCTCAACTCTGGCGCAGGATGAAGCGTCGATTGGGTGAATGAATAGGGCGCGCGTTCGACGGGTAGAGTGAGGCAAATCGCTGGATGTCTGCCGGATCAACGTCAACCGGTTCCATCGCCACCATCCACTCGACGTTTTCGGTGCACGGCGGCGTCGTCAGTGAGCCCTCATAAGTCCAATAGCCAAGCGAGGCTGGCAGAAGCCAGTTGGGATTCACCTCGTCGATCGTCACCTCCCCATTCGGCAGTTCGGGAAAGGCCGCAGCAAGGGCAGCAAAGCTGGCATTTGTCGCGCCGGGCGTTAAAAAGACGCCCAGCACGCCCAGAGTACCACTTTGCGTGTCCTTGTGAACGAAATGCACCTCCATCGGGAAGCTCTTGCCCGCCACGTGATGTTCGCTTGGCGCATGGAAATGGAACTGTACCAGTTCGTAGACACGATCGCCGCGGGTCAGCGTGCTGCCTTGTGGCATATTGATTTGAATGGTGTGGCCGTTGTTCACCATATTGCCGCCGCCCTTGTGCCAGCCGATGGCGATATGCGGGATATCCGCCTTGACCGCGCTGTTGATATTGATCGGCGATTGCTGCGTGCCGGCAGAGCATACGAAATTTTCCTTATCCAGATCAGCCCAGTGCTCCGGTCCGACCGGACCGGTGTACCCCCAATGGGCACTGGTCGCTTGGGCGGCTTGAACGCAAATCCGGCATGCGCCGAGCGCAACCAACCCTTTGATCAGGTGACGACGATACATATTACTTTTGCTCCTCTTGCGAACTGATGTTGGTGGCTGCCCTAATGGACGCGTGATGGCCAATCGGCGCGGCCAGTATTGTCCTTTGCAACTGATAGATGCCCGCACGCCTTGGCGTGCTTTCATAAGTGCGGCTGCCGTTTCTCGGCTGGCCGGCTTCTGCAGCCCGCAACGGGGGCAGTTTCAACCAGCTAAACGATAAAAAATTTTAGCAGACCAGCGCTTGACCCCCGCCGCAAAGGCACAGGCGAAGGTGATCACTGCGCGGCTGCCGTTCGCGCCGGAGGCCGCATCGCTATACTTTACACTCGCTGCCCAAGGAGACGCAGGCGACCCCAATACGTTTTCATCGCTACTCCCGACGCAGCCGACCCACGCCACGAAAACGTTGCTATATTTCACGTTGGGCCAATGAGGAAATCGATCTTCTTTATGGAAGGCATTTGCGCAATGGATGCATTCCCATGCTGACAGTCGTGCGTCAGGCCGGACAATGAGATACATCGATAAGAGCTGGACAAGGATGAGGGGATGACGTGCTTGCGACGGAGCAGGTGGGGCGAGAAGGCCAGTTCTTGCGGATTTCAACTTTGCGTGACGACAGCTCATCGGAGTCAAGGTGACACACGCCGGCAGCGGGGTGTCCGGGCGGTTTCCAGCCGCACAATCGCGAGACCGCTGACGCGAACAAAGCTCGGCTGTACTCGGCACGCGAAGAGAGCCTGCCAAGCCGTTGGAGCCCGGCCTTCCGGTGCGACGCAAGCCACAGACTAGACCGCCCTCTTGTTACCCCAAAGCAGAACGTGCAGCTGCGGCAACACGCGGGCTTCGAACCACCTGTCGCTAGTCACCCTTTCGACAAGCCATTCCATTCGCATCATTATTCCGTCCAAGTCGACAGAGGCGTCTTCACTGCCAGGGAGCGGCGGCGTGTGATTGCCGGGTTGCAGATAGATCGGAAGGTGCGGATATCTCGCCGCGACTTCTTTGGCGTAGGCATAGTCACTCTCGTCGAAAACGACGAGCTTGAGCACGATTTGCGGCTTCTCTTGCGCCGCTTCGAGGCATGCATCAAACGCAGCCCAACGGGTCGTCATCTCGCTGGACGGCGGCTTTGGGCTAAGGGTCAGCACGTCAAGATCCGCAAACCACTCCCTCACCACGGAACCCTGCGTTTCCAGTGCAAAACGATAGCCCTCGCGATGGCCTCGTTCTATGAGGGGACCGAACGGCTGAATGGCCGGGTTGCCGCCTGACAAGGAGACCATAACCGGCCTGCCGCCGGAAAGCGCATGGACGGTTTGCCACACGGCATCGATCGGCATCGGTAGCCATTCATGGCGATACTGATTGTCCACCGCGTGAAGGCTGTCGCACCATGAACAGCGATAATCACATCCGCCGGTTCTGATGAACACCGTCGGCAAGCCGATGAGCACGCCCTCGCCCTGGATAGTCGGCCCGAATATCTCGCTCACACGGATTGCGGGATGCATGTCGGTCACGGACGGTATTCCGCCCAAGTTTTCGGTGTTTCGCTAACGCGCACGGCCGCGGTCTGCGGCAGACGTGCCTTGCACCATTCATAGAAATGTCTGGCCAGGCATTCCGCCGTGACCTTCTCATGTCCCAGCACGTCGTTGAGGTGCCGATGGTCGAAGCTCTCGTCAATGTAGCGTTTGAGCGGCGCCAGATCGTGATAGTCGCGCACGAAGCCGTGGGCGTCCAGTTCCTTGGCCGACAGCTCCACTACGACGACATAGTTATGCCCGTGCAGGCGCGCGCATTGATGGTTGGGAGGCAAGGAGGTGAGCTGATGCGAGGCCGAGAAGTGGAATTCCTTGCTGATGTGGAACATTACGCGCGCCTCCTGCGCAGCGCCTCAAGCCAGAAATCGGCGTCCTCGTAGTCGGTGGGATCAGCGTGCCCGGCGAGATGGAACGCTTCGCGCCGCTCGACGCAGGTCCCGCATCGTCCGCAGTGACGCACGCCGCCCTTGTAACAGGACCAGGTCTCAGCAAACGGGGTGCCGTATCTTGCGCCATCCGCAACAATGTCAGCTTTTCCGAGATTCACATACGGTGCATAGAGGCGTATCTGCGCATAGCCGTCGAGCGCGCGGTCTTGCATTGTCTGGAAAGCTTCAATGAAGGCCGGACGGCAATCGGGATAGATGAAATGGTCCCCACCATGCACGGCCGCCGCCACCGCTTCGGCGCTGTGGGCGGCGGCGAGACCGAAGGCGATTGCCAACATGATGGCATTGCGGTTCGGCACCACCGTAATCTTCATCGTGTCTTCGGCGTAGTGGCCGTCCGGCACGTCGATACTGCTAGTCAGCGCTGAGCCGGAAAGGCCACGGCCAATTTCGCCGATGTCGATGATCTGGTGCGGGACCTTCAGTCGCTGCGCGCAAAGAGCGGCGAAGCCCAATTCCTTCCTGTGCCGTTGGCCATAGTCGAAAGATAGAAGGCCGGTGAGTTCGTGCTCCGCTGCCACCATGTGAGCAAGGGAAACGGAGTCCAATCCGCCAGAGCAGACGGCGAGAGTCTTCATCATTGGTATCCTTGTTTTGACCGGGTAAGGCTGCGACCGGAGATTTCTCTGCGCCCCCACTACTCCAGCGACTCAGTTTTGTGAACCGGGAGAATTTGCGCTCAGCCCGATTGGAACGGGAGTGCGTCGCGTCCAACACGCGTGATCAATAAAAGTTGAGCGCTTCAGCAGTTTGTTTCGCATCGCGCCAACTTTCGCAACCTGCTGTCCGATCGTCGACTTCGAGACAAGGTGATGTTCGGCCGACATCGGCTGACTCTTAATTAAGCCGCAGAACACATGTTGGCTTTCTGGCCTTCGCTTGTGCGGTTGGCGAGGGCGACATGGATGCCAGCAAATTTGACATTGGCGACATCCGCCTGGAGAACCCTGCGCGGCGCGATTGAGGCCGCAGGCGAGCCTGCTCTAACTGCCGCCCTACAGTCCCGACTTCAATCCGATTGAGAACGCCTTCGCCCAACCTAAGGCGCTGCTGCGAGCAAAGGCCGAGATAACCATCAAGGCTCTATGGGACTGACGTTGCCCCAGCAGTTTTGAGTTCGTTTCCGGCGTGGGTTGTGCCCTGCTGGGCGGGTGAAGCGACGGGCGCTGGCGCGGAGCCTTTGGCATAGCGCAGCGCGAGCGACCGTCGCGGATTGAAGGTGCTGGCGAACTTGGCCGGGGTCTGCCAGGGGGGAGTGCGGCCGCGCGGTGTTGTAGTCGGCGTGCCACAGGGCGATGGCTACGCGCGCCTGAGCCAGCGAGGTGAACAGCGTCTCGTTGAGCAGTTCATCGCGCAGTCGGCCGTTGAAGCTCTCGATGAAGCCATTCTGCATCGGCTTGCCGGGCGCAATGTAATGCCATTCGACGCGGTTCTGATCCGCCCAGGAGAGGATGGCGTTCGAGGTGAACTCGCTGCCATTGTCGCTGACGATCATCCTGGGCCGGCCCCGCTCGGTGATGAGCCGTCCAATTCGCGGGCAACCCGCATGCCCGAGAGAGACGTATCAACGATGAGTGCGAGGCACTCTCTCGTGCAGTCGTCGACGACGGCCAGGATGCGGAAGCGGCGCCCGTCGGTGAGCTGGTCCGATACGAAGTCGAGCGACCAGCGCTCGTCGGGCCTCAGCGGCACCAGCATCGGCGCCCTGGTCCCGATCGCCCGCTTGCGGCCGCCACGGCGGCGACGGCGAGCTTCTCCTCCCGATAGAGCCGGAACAGCTTCTTGTGGTTCACGACCAGGCCCTCCCGCCTCAGCATCACGAGAAGACGCCGGTAGCCGAACCGGCGACGCTCCTGCGCGATCGGCCTTCATCCGCTCGCGAACCTCGCGGTCGTCCGGCCTGCTGGTCTGGTAGCGAACCGTCATGCGGCAACAGCCGATGGCTTTACACGCCCGCCGTTCGCTCATCCCGAAGCCTTCCTTCAGGCGAGCGACAGCTTTCCGCTTGGCGGCGGGCGTCACCATTTCTTTCCCACAAGGTCCTTCAACGCGGCATTGTCGAGCATGGCGTCGGCCAAAAGCCGCTTCAGGCGCGTGTTCTCGTCCTCCAGCGCCTTCAGGTCGCCGAGCCTCGGTGACATCCATCCCGCCGAAGCGGGCCTTCCAATTGTAGATCGAGGCGTCGCTGACCCCGTGCTTGCGGCACAGATCGCCAACCGATACCCCGGCCTCGTGTTTCTTCAAAATTCCGATGATCTGCTCTTCAGAGAAGCGGCTGCGTTTCATGTCCTGGTCCTCTGGATGGGCCAGAACGAACTTCAAACCGGATTAGATCAGAGGGGCAAGGTCAGGACGCCTCGGCGCGGTCGTCGACCTCTTCACCCCAGCCGAATGTGCCAACTACTTCAAAGCCGCAGGATATGACCTGGATCAGATAGGACGTGCTCCAATGGTTTACACCTGACACAGGAGTCCGGCCCCCACAACCGTTTCGCAATGAGGAGCAGCGCTGCCGCTGCTCCTCCAATCACACGACGGATTCACGATGCGGCAACTCGAGCCATGATTTCGGATCCAATGGCCGATGCGGTGTATAGTGAGGCATCCAGCGGCAAATCCCCAAATGCCAGTTGACACAGAAGATAATTAGCACCTGCCTCTTCCAGCTGATCAAGGAGAGCTTTTCGGACAGAATCTGCCGTTCCCACGACGCACAATTCACTTTCAATTGCTGCATCGAAGTTCAAAGGCAAGTTTGGTGGAGTGGAAATGGCATTTAGTTCGTATAGAAATTTGAAGCTATTGAGCCATCGTTCATAGGCAGGTGCTGCGAGCAAATACGCATCTGTTTCAGAACGCCCTATCACCACCATTCGGAGCAATCCAAGAAATGGCGCTTGCTGGCCAATGTCAGCATCGTGAATTCGGGCGGCGCGGAACGCGTCGGTAACGCTGCGAACAGAAGTGGAAGGTCCGACGCAGGCGATGTTTGCCCCATTCGCAGCGGCCCAGCTAGCCGGCTCGGGTCGATTGGTGGCGATCCATGTCGGCGGACGGGGATATTGGTGAGGTCTCAACGTCAGCGGAACATCTTTCAACTCAAAGTGGCGGCCCTGATAAGAAAGCGTCCCGCCTTTCATCGCATTGATGAGAATCTCACTGGCCTCCGCATACTGTTCTGGTGCTGCTTCTACAGCAACCCCGAAGTATCCCAATTCAGTGGGAGCAGAGCCGCGCCCTATGCCGAGTTCAAGCCTGCCGCCGCTCAACTGATCAAGCATGCAGATCTCCTCGAAGGCACGCAGCGGATGATAGAGCGCAAGTAGCATTACCATGGGACCAACACGAAGACTGCGGGTTCGCTGGGCGACGCTCGCTAAGAACAAATTCGGTGATGGACCTCTGCCATGCGGCGTACAGTGGTGCTCGGCGAGATGATACGCATAAAAGCCATAGCCATCGCACGCTTCTGCTAGGCTCAGCCGATCTGCATATTGTTGTGCGATGTCATCGCCGTTTTCGTCCAGATGATCGAAGATGCCGAAGGTCAGGCCCGAAGCGGAAATTTTCTTCAATTAATTGTTCTCCAAATTACCTATATTTATTCGCTAATCATCATAGCTCACGACATATCATTACTTGATGCTTAATGTGAATCGACTTCATGCTTGTGAGCACCGCGATCCTTCTTAAAGTTCATACAGACGCGTTCGGCGGCAGCAAGGAATTTGTCCATCTGCTCTGTGGTGCCAATGCTGACGCGAATACAGTTCTTCAAATCTACGTCAGGAAAGCTGGCGATGAGGATCGCCTGCTCTTTCAACGCGGCTTGCCAGCATGAGCCCTCCTGTCCCGCCGGCACACGGGCCAGCAAAAAGTTTGCGTGGGAGGGTGTTACGGAAAAGCCAAGTTGCAACAGCGCCAGGGTCACTCGCTGTCGTTCATGCTTGATGTGCCTGTGGTTCTCTTCGTAGGCGTGGCGATGCGCAAGAATGCTTTTCCCGACCGCCTGCCCGATCACGTTCATGTTGAAGACATTCTGGATGTTGCGCAGCCTGCCAATGATTTCTGGGTGACCGAAACCGAAGCCGACTCGCACGCCAGCGGCAGCATAGCTCTTTGAAAAAGTCCTCAAGATCAAAAGATTCGGATGTCTATTGACGAGGCGCAGGGCATTGTCGGGTGCGAAGTCAACGTAGGCCTCATCCAAGACGACCAAGCGATCTGCTTGCTCCACAAGGCGTTCGATTTCGGCCACCGGCACGAATGTTCCGGTCGGATTGTTCGGATTAGCCAACAGAATGAACTTCGCGTCTTTTGCGGGGCCGGACAGCAGTTTTTCTATCGGCAGGGGATGAGCTTCGCTCGATGCGATTTCGAGAAACTCGGCACCCTGCAACATGGCAAGTTTACGGTTGAACGAAAATCCGGGCGACAGCATTGCCACTCTATCTCCTGGGGCGAGGAAAGCTCTGTAGATGAGTCCGAGCAGCTCCGACGAACCGTTGCCGGCAATCACCTGATCTTTGGAAAATCCGTAAGCATCGGAGGCAGCTGCCCTTAAGCTGAGATTGTCGTCTTCCGGATAAAGATACTGGTGTTCGATCGCAGCAATTGCACTTTGCATTACGCTCTTCGGCAACGGAAACGGGTTCTCGTTCGTATTTAGCTTAACGCAGTTTGCATCCGTCGCTGGTCCGTTGGACGAGAGAGCATCTAATTTGCTGGCCACCGGCGAAAAAAGCGAAAGCACGGTCTTCAGTTTTGCATCGCACATGTTCTTCTCCGTTTTTCAGTCCCGCAGGGCATGTGACATGAGGCAATCGTTGATCGTGACTTGATCGACGTTCGGCTATATCAGCGCTGCCTTCCCACCCTGGTGGGGATCGCCGACCACGGTTTGGATTTGACACCGGGAAGCTGTCGAGAACCTGATGACGACCCAACGTTTGGCCGACGGCCGATTCGGCGCAACAGACGGTGTTTCAACATCGCATCGTCCTCAAAGCCGCATGCAGGGCCTGCACGACAGCCCGTCTCCAGCGCCCGCAGATAGGTGGAAGCCGAAGTCTTGCCGAACCTCAGTTGCTCTGCCACCTTGGCCCACCGGACTGCCCTGTTTATGGGTCAGGCGCAGGATATCTCTGACGCTCGTTCGTCTTGCTTGCTTCCGTCTTGGCATGGGCTCTCTCGGTTTGCTGATGAGAGAGCCAAATACCGGCTCATCTGAGCATGAGACGCAGGCCTGACGATATGGAGCGTCGCTGGTGGCGCGCGTAGCCGAGAGGGTTCGCCTCGCTGGCGGGGCATGCAAGACGGCGCACCTCCTTAGCCATCCTGTCCCATCGTCTCAGATCGTGAGGCGCACCTTATAGTCGGTGAGGAGATCTTGCAGGGTCAGGTTACGCCCTAGCGCTTAAGGTTGTTGGTCGCACCGAGCAAGCGCGGGACCTGTCGACGGACAACAGCGGTGCCACTGCCGGCACTAGGTGTGAGCTTTCGAGAGGTTGTCCATTCGGACCGGACCGAGGAGACTGGAGTTACCACGCTTCAGCATCCATCGGAGGGTCCGAATGAACATCCACAAGAATGCCCGTCTCACACCGCTGCGT
>NZ_RZQA01000029.1:0-16755 GCF_004022915.1 Mesorhizobium sp. M7A.F.Ca.US.006.04.2.1 | reverse complement strand
GTTGCGCTGTTCAAGAAGCTCAGCCTGCCGAACCCTGAAACCATCGGCGAGCGTTTTCCGCACCAGGTTTCGGGCGGCCAGTTGCAGCGTGTGATGACGGCGATGGCCCTGTGCTCCGAGCCGGACCTGATCGTCTTCGACGAGCCGACAACGGCGCTCGACGTGACGACGCAGATCGACGTGCTGGCGGCGATCAAGGACGCCATCCGCGACACCCATGTCGCTGCGCTCTACATCACGCACGACCTTGCCGTCGTCGCCCAGGTCTCCGACGAGATCATGGTGCTGCGCCATGGGAGGCTGGTCGAATGGGGCGGCACAAGGCAGATCATCAAGGAGCCGCGCCAGGAATACACCAACGCGCTGGTCTCGGTGCATGAGATCGAACACCAGGAGCAGAAGCCCGGCACGTCGCCGTTCCTGTCGGTGAAGAACGTCACCGCCGCCTATGGCCGCAGCCATATCAAGGTGCTGAAGGACGTATCCGTCGACATCTATCCGGGCCAGACGCTGGCCGTGGTCGGCGAGTCCGGCTCCGGCAAGTCGACGCTGGCGCGCGCCATCACGGGACTTTTGCCACCCGAACAGGGTACCGTCACCTTCGACGGACGCGCGCTGGCCAACAGGCTGGCCGACCGGCCGAAGGAGGATCTGCGCCAGTTGCAGATGATCTACCAGATGGCCGATGTGGCGATGAACCCGCGTCAGACCGTCGGCACCATCATCGGCCGACCGCTGGAGTTTTATTTCGGCATGCGCGGCCGTGAGCGCGACAGACGCGTTGCCGAACTGCTCGACAAGATCGAGATGGGCAAGGGATTTTCCGACCGCTACCCGGCCGAGCTTTCCGGCGGCCAGAAACAGCGTGTCTGCATCGCCCGGTCGCTTGCCGCCAAGCCGAAGCTGATCATCTGCGACGAGGTGACCTCGGCGCTCGATCCGCTGGTGGCACACGGCATCCTCGAGCTGCTGCTGGAGCTGCAGAAGGAAGAGAACGTCGCCTATCTGTTCATCACGCATGACCTTGCCACGGTGAAGTCGATCGCCGATTCAATCGCGGTTATGTATCGCGGCGAGGTGGTGCGTTACGGCCCCAAGGGCAAGGTGCTGAGCCCGCCCTTCGACGCCTACACCGACCTGCTGCTCTCCTCGGTTCCAGAGATGGAAATCGGCTGGCTGGAAAAGGCAATCAAGGGACGGCGCATGGCCAGCGCGGGGAACTAAAGGGAACCAATACTGCCGGAAGAAAAAGGCAGGCGCTTCCCCTGGAAATTGTGTCAGACCAAGCTGCCACATAGGGGCGTCAGCGACCGTCATCCGGATGCAACACTAGAGCGCCACACGTCCTTCGGGACGAGCGCCGCTCGCACGACTTTTAAACAGGGGTAGGACATGAAAACTGAACTCGATTATCTCGCCGAACTCGCCGGTCACGGCCGGATATCGCGCCGTGCCTTTCTTGGGCGCGCCGCCGCGCTCGGCGTATCGGCGGCCATGATGCCGGCGCTGGCCGGCAAGGCATTTGCCCAGACGGCGGTGAAGGGCGGTATCATCAAGGCTGGCCTGCAGGGCGGGGAATCCACCAACAGCCTCGATCCGGCGCTGAATCTCAGCCAGGTAACCTTCAGCTTCGGCAAGCTTTGGGGCGAGTATCTTGTGCGCCTCACACCGGACAACAAGCTGGTCAACCTGATTGCCGAAGAGATTGGCGCCTCAGCCGACGCCAAGACATGGACGATCAAGATCCGCGATGGCATCGAGTTCCACAATGGCAAGACGGTCGGCGCGGAGGACGTTGCCGCCACCATCGAGCGCCATGCGGACGAGAAGTCCAAGTCCGGAGCACTCGGCATCCTCAAGAACATCAAGGGCGTCAAGGCGAGCGGCAAGGAAGTCATCGTCACGCTCGGCGACGCCGATGCCGACTTCCCTTATCTGATGGCCGACTACCATCTCGTCATCCAGCCGAATGGCGGCAAGGACGATCCGAATGCCGGCATCAGCGCCGGACCCTACAAGGTTAGCGTCAACCAGCCAGGCGTGCGCCATGGCGGCGAGCGTTTCGCCAATTACTGGCTTGGCGACAAGGCCGGCCATGCCGACCAGGTCGAGATCATCGTCATCAATGATGCGACCGCACGGCTTGCAGCTTTGCAAGGCGGCCAGGTGCACATGATCAACCGCGTCGAACCCAAGGTCGTCGATCTGGTCAAGCGCATCGCGGGCGTTTCCATCGAGAATGTCTCGGGCAAGGGCTACTATCCGTTCAACATGTTCTGCGACACCGCACCTTTCGACAGCAATGATCTGCGCATGGCGCTGAAGCTAGCCATGGACCGCGACGAGATGCTGGAAAAGATCCTGCGCGGCTATGGCTCGGTGGGTAACGACTTCCCGATCAACGAGGCCTATCCGCTGTTTTCCGCCGATATCGAACAGCGCAAGTTCGATCCGGACAAGGCGGCGGCAGCCTACAAGAAATCAGGCCACAGCGGCTCGATCGTGCTGCGCACCTCGGACGTCGCCTTCCCGGGCGCCGTCGATGCCGCACAGCTCTATCAGCAGTCCTGCGCCAAAGCCGGCATCAAGATCGAGATCAAGCGCGAACCCGGCGACGGCTACTGGTCGGAGGTCTGGAACAAGCAGCCTTTCTCGCTCTCCTACTGGGGCGGACGCGCCACGCAGGACCAGATGTATTCCACCGGCTATGTCTCGACCGCCGACTGGAACGACACGCGCTTCAAGCGGCCGGAATTCGACAAGATGCTGTTTACCGCGCGCGGCGAGCTCGACCAGGCCAAGCGCCAGGCGATCTACCACGATATGGCAGTGATGATGCGTGACGAAGGCGGGCTGATCGTGCCCTTCTTCAACCAGTTCATCGACGCGGCCGCCACCAACAAGATCGGCGGCTATGCCAAGAGCCCTATCGGCGAAATGATGGACGGCTACGCGCTTGCCGAGTGCTGGCTCAACGCTTGAGCGGACCCTGATCGGCCGATTTCATCTATCAGAACGCCGTGTGCCCGGGACGGCACACGGCGTTCCCGTTTCAACCGCCAACCGCATGGAGCAGCCCGTGGCGCTCAAATCCAAGCTTCTGCTGATCATCCTCGATGGCGTGCCTTACCGGAACTGGCGCCGGCTGATGGGCAATCTCGAAGGCTGGGTGCAATCGGGCGAGGCGCGCGTCTGGAAGATGCGCTCGGTGCTGCCGTCGACCTCGGCCTGCTGCTATGCCTCGATCCACACCGGGGTTTCGCCGCAGCTGCACGGGATTCTCTCCAATGAGAACCGTTTCCGCGTCGAGCAGCCCGATATCTTCTCCGAGGTCAGCAAGGCAGGCGGCAAGACGGGGGCGGTGACCCATTCCTACTGGTCGGAATTCTTCCGCGCCTTCCCGTTCGACCTGGTCGAGGGCATGGAATTCGACGAGCCAGGCGGGCCGATCACGCATGGCCGCTTCCACACCATGACCGGTTACAATCTCCGCAACCAGATGACGCCGAGCGATGTCGACCTGTTCGCGACGCTGACCATGCTGACGAAACGCCATGGCATCGACTACGGCATCCTGCACACCTGCACGCTGGATTCGATGGGACACCGCTTCGGCCACGACTGCCACGAGATGGACCATGCCGTCTATGCGATGGACGGCATGCTGGCCGCCTTCCTGCCACGCTGGATCGAAGCCGGCTATGAGGTGATCGTCACCGCCGATCACGGCCAGACCGATCGTGGCCATCACGGCGGCCATGACGACGAGATGCAGGATTTCGCGCTGTATTATTTTGGACAAGGCAAAGGGCCGGATGCGGACACACTACTCGACCAGCTGCAGCTCGCGCCGACGGTGCTGAGCCGACTGGGTGTTCCCGTGCCCGCGACGATGAAGGCGAAGTCTTTCTTGGAGTGAGAAGCGGTCCGCGAAGCTCTTCCCTTCTGCCCTTGTGGGAGAAGGAAGAGGCGCACCTCTGGCAACCTCCGCGCTCTTCGGTTAGCCTCCGCAAAATTCCTTGGCGGAGGATGAACCTTTTTGGGCCGATCAGCGACAGAGCAGACAGGAGCCAGGCGGCTCGACCGGCCATGACGGCAGCGACGGAGACCGATCGCGCGCTTGTCGACCGGGTCGCGAAGGGCGACCGAGCCGCCGTGCGGCTCCTGTTCATGCGTCACCACGCGCGGGTCTACCGCTTCGTGGCGCGCCAGACGGGATCGGAAATGATGGCCGACGATATCGCCAACGAAGTCTTCCTCGAGCTGTGGCGTCAGGCGCCCGGCTTCGAAGGGCGTTCCGAAGTCTCGACATGGCTGCTCGGCATTGCCCGTTTCAAGGCGCTGTCCTTTCTGCGCAAGAAAAAGGAAGACTGGATCGACGACGAGGCCGCCGCCGCAGTGCCCGACGGCGCCGACACACCGGAAGTCGTCACCATGAAGGAAGACAAGGCGGCCGCCCTGCGGCGCTTCGTCGACGCCTTGCCGGAAGAGCATCGCGCCGTCATCGATCTTGCCTATTATCACGGGCAGTCGGTGAGCGAGATCAGCGAGGTGCTCGACATTCCGGTCGCCACCGTCAAGACCCGGATGTTCTACGCCCGCAAGAAACTCGGCGAGGCTCTCAAGGCCGCCGGTTACGACAGGGGCTGGCCATGAGCGCCGCTGAAAAGATGTCGCGCCGCGACGAAATGGAAACGCTGCTGCCGTTCTACCTGAACGGCTCGCTGGAAGGTTCCGACCTGGAAGCGGTCGAGGAATGGCTGGCCAGCGATCCGGCCGCACTTGCCGCCCTTGGCGAGGCTGAAGCCGAATTCTCCGGCGCCACGGCCGCCAACGAAGCAATCCGGCCGCCGGCCGATGCGCTCAGCCGCTTTGCCAAGGCACTCGACGCCGAGGCCGGGCCTGCGCGCAAGCCGGCAGGATCGTCCTGGCTGGCGCAGGCCTGGGGCCGCTTCATGGCGGTGCCGGTCGGCGTCGCCTGGGCGGCAGCCGCGGTTCTGCTGGCTCTGGTCATGGTGCAGTCGTTTGTCGAACCCGGCGGAAAGGGCAATGATTTCGAGATTGCCGGCGCGCAAGACGATCTGGCGAAAATGCCGTACGCCCTGGTCAAGTTCAAGCCGGATGCGAAGATGTCGGACATTTCCGCCTTCCTCGGCAGCAACGGGCTGAAGATCGTCGGCGGACCGACCGCCGACGGCGTGTTCCGGCTTGGCATCCCTGCTGCCAACGCAGCCGACTACACCAGGCAAATCGGCCTTGTTGCCGCCCAGGCTTTCACGGAGACTGTGATCGAGGGAAGGAAACCGCTTGATGGCGGCTGAGGCGGTCATTCGATTTGCGGCAATGCTTGCGGCGGCGATGATAACCGTCGCCGTGCCCGCGTCGGCGCAGACCAAAGATCCCAATCCCGACCAGACGAAAATCGACTGCCGCGACGGGACCAATGCGGCAGGCGCCGACTGCGCCAAGGATGGCAGCGACACAGAGGGCGGATCGGATGCGGCGCAATCCGGCGCGGTGTTCCTGCCGGCCCTGATCGTCGACCTGTTTCCCAACCCGGCGGCGCCCCCGACCCCTGTGCCGACGCCACGGCCCGAACCGGCGACGCCGCCGGCCGATACTCAAGCCGGCCCCCCGCCCGGTGGCCCGATCGTCTCGCCGACCGATCTCATTGCCGTTCAGCCGCGGCGCGCGGTGGTTGGCGATTTCGTGCCCGACGAGGTGCTGGTGACCGTCGACGGCGATGCCGGCGCTGTCCAGCAGATCGCCGCCTCCTTCGGCCTGCAGGTGCGCTCGCAGCGCCAGTCGCGGCTGCTTGGCACCACACTGGTGCGCTTCGGCATTCCCGACGGCCGGCCCGTCGGCGTCGTGCTGGCGCAACTGGCCGCCGACGGCCGCACCCAGCGGCGCGAGCCCAATCACGTCTATTCGCTGCAGCAGGCCGCCGGCATCGTCAACTATGCGTTCGACCGCATTGCACTCGATTCCAAGCAGGCCAGCGGAGAAAACGTCCGCATCGCGGTGATCGACACCGGCATCGACGACACCAACCCGGCGCTCTCGGGCGTCATTGCCGGGCAGTTCGACGCCATGCCCGACGTGCCGATCGAAAAGCGCGATCACGGCACGTCGATCGACGGGCTGATCGCCGGCGTCGGCGCGCTGGAAGGCATGGCACCGGGCGCAAAAATCTATCACGCCCGCGCCTTCGAGGGCGGCAAGTCGACCATGGACGTCATCCTGTCGGCGCTCGACTGGGCGGCGGAACAGGACGTGCGCATCATCAATATGAGCTTTGTCGGGCCGAAGAACGATTTGCTCGGCGTCGCCTGCCGCAATGCCCGCGCGCTCGGCATGGTGCTGGTCGCCGCAGCCGGTAACAACGGGCCGAAGGCACCCTATGGCTATCCGGCCGCCTTCGATGGTGTCATCGCGGTGACCGCCACCGATGCCAAGGACGGGCTGATGCCGCAGGCCAATCGCGGCGCCTATGTCTTCATCTCGGCACCCGGCGTCGAGATGGTGGCGCCGAGCGGCGCCGGCTCGGATGTGGTCACAGGCACCTCGTTTGCCGCGGCGATCGTGAGCGGCGCCATCGCCAATCTCATCCATGCCGCGCCCGATCGCTCGGCCGACGACATCGAAAAGGCGCTCGCGGCAACGGCCAGGGATCTCGGCCCCAAGGGACGCGACAATGATTTCGGCTACGGCCTGCTGGACATCAAGGCGGCGGCGGCAAAGGACTAGTCTGCGACAGTCCAAGCCGCGGCTTGCGGAGGACGCACCAGAAAATAGAACGCGACGATGTGCGTGATCATCAGCAGCGGCACGTAGATGATCGGGATCGCGTAGGTGGCGCCCAGTTCGCCCGCACGCTGGGGGAGGCCGACCTGGATGGCGTGGTAATAGTCCACGATGAGGTCGACCGTCCCGACCAGATTGAAGGCGACGACGAGCGCCCAGAAGAGCTGAGGTATCCTCACCGTGAGCAGCGCCAGCATGGCCAGCACTCCTGTTGCAAGGTCGCCGTAGGCAGCAAACACGGCAAAGCCGGCAGGCAAATCGGGGCTGACGACACCCGGAACGAGGAAGACCAGCCCGAAGAAGCGGAAGCTGTGCAGAGCGGCAACAGCGCGCTGCGCCGCGACCCGGTCCATCGACCTGAGCCACGGCAAACCGTATGTAGCGAAGCAAAGCAGCCACGCGACATAGCCCAGAACAAGATGGATTTGGAATAGGACTTCGGTGGACATCTGGCCTCCTCTCGACAATTGGTTCATGCGGCCTCGAACACTGCGGTCAGGATACCGAGCCGACCTTGCATAAGATTTCGTCCGAGGTTGGCCGCAAGCTCAGCGAAGTCCGGTCCCATCACCACGCCGAGATTGGGCGAAGGCGGCGGCCCCGACGCGCGCAACTGTGCGAACCACGCCTTGGCGGCGTCGGTGTCGTCTTGCCATGCCAGCATGCGGAAGCTGGCCGGTTCGATCGCCTCGCGCGTCGCACCGGCTGTTAGGAGAAAGCTCGTCGCCGGCGTTCTCGCCCAGGGAAGCGGATAGTGCGGCTCGCCTCCAGACAACACGACGTCGTATGTGGCAAACCTGCCGCCTGGCTTCAGCACGCGCCGAATCTCGCTGTAGAGCAGCGTCCGGTCAGAGATGTTCATCGCCACGTGCTGCAACAGCACCGCGTCGAAACGGCCATCGTCGAATGGGAGCTCCAATGCGCTGGCGGTCTGGAACGACAGCTGCCCGCTCTGTCCCGTGCGCTCGGTCAGATAGCGCGCGGCATCCACGAAAGGCTCGCTGAGATCCACGCCAGTAACCCGGCAGCCATAGGTCGCAGCCAGAAAGCGCGCCGGCCCACCGACGCCCGAGCCGACGTCCAGTATCGACATGCCGGCAGCGATCCCCGCCAATTGGGCAAGCTCGCCGGTGGCAGCTAGCCCACGGGTGTGAAACTGGTCGAGAACGCCCAATTGTTGGGGCGTGAGGAGCTGGTCCTCCGGGCCGAGGGCAGCCAACACCGTCTTCAGCCGCTCGGTCAGGCCCGTCGCGCGATAATGGTCGCGTACCCCTTCAAGTTCATCGGTCATCGCATGATGTCTCCTAGGTTCAGCTCATACCTAGGCCCACTTCCATAATTCGACTACCCGGCGTAATAACAACAACCTATGAAGCAGAACTACACAGTCCGACATGGTGCGCTGGAGGGCATCGAGGCGTTCCTGGCTGTCGCCAGGCACCGCAACTTCCGCCGCGCCGCAGCGCAACTCGGCGTGACACCGTCCGCCGTGAGCCAGGCGGTGCGCGCGCTGGAGGCACGCATGGGTGCGGCGCTGTTCGTCCGCACGACACGGAGCGTCGGCTTGACCGAGCCTGGCCAGCGGTTCCTCGATCGTGCCGGCCCTGCTTTCGAAGAACTCGTCGCGGCCGGCGAGGCCGTGCGTGACATCGGCCAACGGCCGACCGGTCTGCTGCGCCTGTCCGTGCCCCGCGCTGTCGTGCCGTTGATCCTGGAGCCGATGATCGCGTCGTTCTGCCGGGCTTACCCCGAGATCGAGCTGGAGATCGCCGCGAGCGACGAGATGGTCGATCTCGCGGCCGGCGGGTTCGATGCCGGCATCCGTCTCGGCCAGTTCATCGCGGTCGACATGGTCGCGGTGCGGCTAACCCCATCGTTTTCGTTCGTGGTCGTCGGCAGCCCTGACTATCTCAAACGCCACGGCCGCCCCGAACGCGTCGATGATCTGCGCAACCACGCCTGCCTGCGCTTGCGCCGTTCGAATGGCGCCATAGCGCCCTGGGCTTTCGTCGACGGCAACGAGACGATCGAGGCGATGCTCTCAGGCCCGCTGATAGCGCACGATTATCCGACATTGCTCGGGGCCGCGATGCGGGGCGTCGGGCTGGCGCAGACGCCTCGACCAATCGCTGAAGCTCCGATAGCCGAAGGTAAACTGGAACCGGTGCTGGACGGCATTGCCGCCACGACGCCCGGCGTCTTCCTGTATCATCCCGGCAAGCGCCAAGTCCTGCCGAAGCTGCGCGCCTTCATCGACCACCTCAAATCCGCGGCGTGAGATGTCGGAATCCGGCCCCCTTGCGGTGGTCTCGCTACTGCCGGCGTCGGGCGAGATTGATGCGGCGTGAGTGTCGCGTCTCAACTCGATCCCGCAGAGCACATGGCTTTGATCTCCAGCTACGCCGGCGCACCGGCGACTGACCCTCTCACCACCAGGTCGACCGGCCAGACCTCGCCTCGCGCGCCCTCCTCCAGTCCTGAAATCCGTGCCGCCAGCCGCTCGGCGACACGGGCGCCGGCGAGACGGATCGATGAACGCGTCGTCGACAGCGGCACCGAGAAATTCTCCGGCCTCAGCCAGGGGAAGACATCGTCATGGGCGATCAGCGAGACGTCGCCCGGGATGCTCAAGCCGAGGTCGCGCACCGCACGCACGACGCCCAGCGCCATGATCAGGCTGGAGCAGGCGATCGCCGTCGGCGCGTCGTCCCCTTCCAGCAAACGCCTGGTGGCGCGATAGCCGTTCTCCTCGGTCATATCGACCGAGCAGACATGGCGTTCGATCAATGTCAGTCCGCTCGCGGCGAGTGCCCGGCGCACGCCGCGTTCGCGATGGATGGCGAAGGTCTCGCGGCCGTCACCGTTGATCAGCGCCAGCCGCCGATGACCGAGCTGGATCAGCAGCCTGGCCGCTTCGTGGAAGGCGCCCTCATTGTCGATGTCGGTGAAGGCGTAGTCGAAATCGAAGCCCTCACTGCGGCCATGGACGATGAAGGGAATGCCGAGCGTGTTGACCAGCGCCACGCGCCGGTCAGCGGGCCTTGGAGAGGAGATATAAACAGCGTCGACCTGCCGGTTGGCGACGATGCGCCGGTAGGTCGTCTCCTGGTCGTCGGCGTCGGCCGGCGACAGCACAAGGTCGAGCTCGTGCGAGCGAGCATAGTCGCCAAGGCCGGACAGGAACTCGACGAAATGCGGATCGATGTCGACGGACGCACCGGTCGGCAGGACATAGCCGATCATGCCGGTCTTGCCGGTCGCCAGCCGGCGCGCGCTCGGGTTGGGCCGATAGCCATGGCGCTTGGCGGCATCCATGACACGCCTGCGCGTCTCCTCATTGACCTCGGGATAGCCGTTCAGCGCGCGGCTTACCGTGGTTTGCGAAAGTGCCAGCATGTGGGCGAGCTGCTTGAGGTTCACGAAAGTCTCCATTCCCTCAAAGCGCTTTTAAATTGAATCGACCCAAGTGCCATCGGGGCCGAGCCATACGAAGCCCAACCATAGACGCGGTTTGGGCATGTTTGAAACAAAAATTGCTGCTGCACTGCCATAATAGCATGCTGCGACGCACTTTTAGGGCGCAAATGCGCGAACCTAAATCGATTGATTCGCCAGCCTCTTGACTTCCCCGCGATTCAATGGCGTGATCGGAAAAGCCAAAGCGCTTTGGAAGACTCTTCGAAAGGTTGCGGTTCCTTTCCGACTGAGTCACAGTCCTGCGGCGTCGGCGGGCGGAATGGAGGTTCCGTCCGGTGTGTGAGACCCACTGGGAGGAATACCGATGAAGAAAATGCTTTTGCTGGGTGCTGCGTTTGCCACGTTCGCCCTGAACGCGCCCGCGCAGGCCGAACTGAAGTTCAAGCCCGGCGAAGACAAGCGCTTCAACTGGGCGAACTACGAAGAGCTCAAGAAAGTCGACCTCAAGGGTGAGACGCTGTCGATCTTCGGACCGTGGCGCGGCGAGGACGAAGGCCTGGTGCGCGGCGTTCTCGACTATTTCTCGGAAGCCACCGGCGTCGAGATCAAATACTCCTCCTCGGAGAATTACGAGCAGCAGATCGTCATCGACACGCAGGCCGGCAGCCCGCCCAACATCGCCGTGCTGCCGCAGCCGGGCCTCATCCAGGACCTGGCGTCGAAGGGCCTTTTGACGCCGCTCGGTGACGACACCGCCAAATGGGTCAAGGACAATTACGGCGCCGGCCAGTCATGGGTCGATCTCGGCACCTTCAAGGACAAGGACGGCAAGCCGGGCTTCTTCGCCTTCCCTTACAAGGCCGACGTGAAGTCGCTGGTCTGGTACTCGCCGGATAATTTCGAGGAAGCCGGCTACAAGGTGCCGAAGACCCAGGAAGAACTCGCCGATCTCGAAAAGAAGATCATCGCCGATGGCGGCAAGCCGTGGTGCATCGGCCTCGGCTCCGGCGGTGCCACCGGCTGGCCGGCAACCGACTGGGTCGAAGACCTGATGCTGCGCACCCAGCCTCCGGAGGTCTACGACAAATGGGTGAAGAACGAGATCCCGTTCAACGATCCGGCGGTGGTCAACGCCATCGACATTTTCGGCAAGATCGCGACCGACGACAAGATGGTCGACGGCGGCGCCAAGGCGGTTGCGGCGACCGACTTCCGCGACAGCCCGAAGGGCCTCTTTTCGGTGCCGCCGAAATGCTACCTGCACCACCAGGCATCGTTCATTCCGACCTTCTTCCCGGAAGGCACCAAGGTCGGCCAGGACGCGGACTTCTTCTACTTCCCGCCCTATGCCGCCAAGCCTGAACTGGGCACGCCCGTGCTCGGCGCCGGTACGCTGGCGATGATCACCAAGGACAGCAAGAGTGCGCGCGCGTTCATCGAATTCCTGAAGATGCCGCTCGCCCACGAGATCTGGATGGCCGAGGGCGGCTTCGTGACGCCGCTCAAGTCGGTCAACAAGGATGCCTATGCCAGCGACGCGCTGAAGAAACAGGGCGAAATCCTCGCCAATGCCTCGACTTTCCGCTTCGACGGTTCCGACCTGATGCCGGGCAAGATCGGCGCCGGCGCCTTCTGGACCGGCATGATCGACCTGGTCGGCGGCAAGTCGGCACAGGACGTCGCCACCGACATCCAGAAGAGCTGGGACGCCATCAAGTAGACGGCTGGCACGTAGACGACCAACCATTCTCGCACTGGATCCGGACCATACCGGCCCGGATCCGACGGCGGCCCGTGCCGCAGCCTTTCGTCATGAGCGCATTGACATGAAGCGCGATCGGCAATGTGCGCAAGCCGCCGATGACGCGCTCCAAACAACTGAATCGGCGCCTGGTCCCCGTCACCAAGGTCATTCCTTGTCGGGTCATGCGCAGGGGGAGAGGGACCCATGGCGGCTCAGATTTTCTCGGCCATATTCGTCATCATCGTCGGCGTCGGCGGTTGCGTCGCCTATTTCTGGGGCGCCAACAAACTGGTCGACCTGATATTCCCGTCACGCGGCGTCGCCGGTGCCGCGGCCATCGACAATCTACGCCGGCAAGGGTTGGTCCGCCCATGGCTGTTCGTCGGCCCGGCGATGATCATCCTCACCATTTACCTGATCTATCCGGTGGTCGAGACGCTGCGGCTGTCGTTCCTCGATCGCGGCGGCATCAGTTTCGTCGGCCTGGCGAACTATGAATGGGCGTTCGGCGACCGCGAGTTCCGCAACTCGATCCTCAACAACATCATCTGGCTGGCGGTGGTGCCGGCCGCCTGCACCTTCCTCGGGCTGATCATCGCCGTGCTTACGGACAAGATCTGGTGGGGCACGATCGCCAAGAGCCTGATCTTCCTGCCATTGGCGATCTCCTTCGTCGGCGCCAGCGTGATCTGGAAATTCATCTACGAGTATCGGGGCGAGGGCCAGACGCAGATCGGCATCCTCAACGCCATCATCCAGCATTTCGGCGGCCAGCCGCAGGTCTGGATATCGCTGCCGTTCTGGAACAATTTCTTCCTGATGATCATCCTGATCTGGATCCAGACCGGCTTTGCCATGGTCATCCTGTCTTCCGCCCTGCGCGGCATCCCCGAGGAAACGCTGGAAGCCGCCGTCATCGACGGCGCCAATCCGTTCCAGATCTTCTGGAAGATCATGGTGCCGCAGATCTGGGGCACCATCGCCGTGGTCTGGACCACGATCACCATTCTGGTGCTCAAAGTGTTCGACATCGTGCTGACCATGACCAACGGCCAGTGGAACAGCCAGGTGCTGGCCAATCTGATGTTCGACTGGATGTTCCGCGGCGGCGGCGATTTCGGCCGCGGCGCCACCATCGCCATCATCATCATGATTGCGGTCATTCCGATCATGGTCTGGAACATCCGACAGGCGAACAAAGAGACGGGAGGACATTGAGATGGCCGTCGCGACCGGAAATTCCTTCGCCAGCCGCTTCGGCGTCCACATCGCCGTGCTCATCTTCGTCGCGATCTGGACCATACCGACCCTCGGCATCCTGGTCTCGTCGCTGCGCGACAAGAACCAGATCATCGCCTCGGGCTGGTGGAACTCGTTCGCCAGTTCCACCCAGACCGAAGCCGGCCGGCTGCCGCCCGCCTCGGCGCAAGTCGAGAAGGCCGGCAAGTTCGTGCTCGAGGGCAATATCTTTGGCGACGGCGCCAAGCGCGACATCAGCGCCTTCGGGGTCAAATCGGCGGCACCGACGCAGTATCCCGCCGGCACCACAGCCGATCTCGGCGACGGCGTGACCTTGCAGCTCAATGCCGACGGCAGCTTCGTCATGCAGTCCCCGAAAGCGTTCGAAGGCGATCGCGGCCAGCGCGTCTATTATGCTTCGTCGGCGCCGCCGAAATTCACCACCGATAATTACAAAACCGTGCTGTTTTCCGAAGGCATCGGACGGTCTTTCATGAATTCCCTGACCGTCACCATTCCGGCGACCGTCATCCCGATCCTGATCGCCGCCTTTGCCGCCTATGCGCTGGCCTGGATGCGGTTTCCCGGCCGGGCGCTGCTGATCGCGGTCATCATCGGCTTGCTGGTGGTGCCATTGCAGATGTCGCTGATCCCGCTGTTGAAACTCTACAACGGCGTCGGCGCTTTCTTCGGCATGCCGTCGAAGACCTATCTCGGCATCTGGCTGGCGCATACCGGCTTCGGCCTGCCCTTCGCCATCTACCTGCTGCGCAGCTACATTGCCGGCCTGCCGCGCGAAATCATGGAATCGGCGCGCATCGACGGCGCCAGCGATTTCGAGATCTTCGTCAAGATCGTCTTGCCGCTGTCGTTTCCGGTGCTGGCTTCGTTTGCCATCTTCCAGTTCCTGTGGGTATGGAACGATCTGCTGGTGGCGATGGTTTTCCTCGGCACAGAGGCAGACCAGATTGTGCTGACCGCCAAGCTCAACGCGCTGTTGGGCTCACGCGGCGGCGACTGGGAGATTCTGACGACATCGGCTTTCGTGACCATCATCGTGCCGCTGATCGTGTTCTTCTCGCTGCAGCGCTATTTTGTCCGCGGGCTGCTTGCCGGCTCGGTGAAAGGAGGCTGAGACGATGCAATCCGCTTTGAAGGCCAGCTCGAAGCCTGACCTCGCCATCGATCGCGACTGGTGGCGGGGCGCGGTGATCTACCAGATCTATCCGCGCAGCTACCAGGACTCGAACGGCGACGGCATCGGCGATCTCAAGGGCATCATAGGCCGCCTCGCCTACATCGCCGCACTCGGCGCGGACGCTATCTGGATTTCGCCGTTCTTCAAGTCGCCGATGAAGGATTTCGGCTATGACGTGTCGGATTACTGCGATGTCGATCCGATGTTCGGCACGTTGGCCGACTTCGACGCGCTGACCGCCGAGGCACACAGGTTGGGCTTGAAGGTGATGATCGACGAGGTGCTGTCGCACACCGCCGACAATCATCCCTGGTTCAAGGAAAGCCGGTCGAGCCGCAGCAACCCGAAAGCCGACTGGTACGTCTGGGCAGACGCCAGGCCGGACGGCACGCCGCCCAACAACTGGCTGTCGATCTTCGGCGGCTCGGCCTGGCAATGGGACACCAGCCGCCAGCAATATTACATGCACAATTTCTTGGCCGAGCAGCCCGACCTCAACTTCCACAACCACGAAGTCCAGGACGCGTTGCTCGACGTCACCCGCTTCTGGCTGGAGCGCGGCGTCGATGGTTTCCGGCTCGACACCATCAATTTCTACTTCCACAGCCAGGGCTTGGAAAACACCCCGCCGCTGCCGCCAGAAGAGCGCAACGACCAGACCGCGCCGGCGGTCAACCCCTACAACTACCAGGACCATCTCTACGACAAGAGCCGGCCCGAGAATCTCGGCTTCCTCGAACGGTTCCGTGCCCTGCTCGATGAATATCCGGCAACGGCAGCGGTCGGCGAGGTCGGCGATTCGCAGCGTGGGCTTGAAGTGGTGGCCGCCTACACCGCCGGCGGCAAGCGCGTGCACATGTGCTACTCCTTCGATTTCCTGGCGCCGGAAAAGATCAGCGCGGGCAAGGTCCGCTCGGTGCTGGAATCCTTCGGCAAGGTCGCCAGCGATGGCTGGTCGTGCTGGGCCTTCTCCAACCACGATGTAATGCGCCCGGCCTCGCGCTGGGCCGCCAATGAGCCCGACCCGACCGCCTACCTCAAGGTCATCTCGGCGCTGCTGATGTCCTTGCGCGGTTCGGTCTGCATCTATCAGGGTGAGGAACTTGGGCTCGGCGAGGCCGACCTTCGGTTCGAGGATTTGCAGGATCCCTACGGCATCCGCTTCTGGCCTGAATTCAAGGGCCGCGACGGCTGCCGCACACCGATGGTGTGGGACGGCGGCGCCAAGAATGGCGGCTTCTCCCAGGCAAAACCCTGGCTGCCGGTGCCGGCCAAGCATTTGGCGCAAGCGGTCAATGTCCAGCAGGGCGACGAGGCTTCGCTGCTCGAGCACTACCGGCGCTTTCTCAGCTTCCGGCGTGCCCATCCGGCGCTGGCCAAGGGCGACATCACCTTCATCGAAAGTGAGGGAGATACCGTGGCCTTCACGCGCCGCGCAGGCAACGAGCAGATCGTCTGCGTCTTCAATCTGGGAGCCGGGCGGGCCAAGGTTGACCTTGGCGGCCGATCGCTGCAACCTCTGCCCGGGCACGGATTTTCGGGGCAGGCGAGCAGCGGTTCCATCGAGCTTGGCGGCTACGGCGCCTGGTTCGGGCGTCTCGACTGAATTTCCAATCACTGGAGGAAACCAATGGCCGATGTCACGCTAAGACAAGTGAAGAAGTCCTACGGCAATCTGAACATTCTCCACGGCATCGACCTCGATATTAGGTCGGGCGAGTTCATCGTCTTCGTCGGCCCGTCGGGCTGCGGCAAGTCGACATTGCTGAGGTCGATCGCCGGGCTCGAGGAAATCACCTCCGGCGAACTCAGAATAGCCGGCGAAGTGGTGAACGACGTGCCGCCGTCGAAGCGGGGCATCGCCATGGTGTTCCAGTCCTACGCGCTGTACCCGCACATGACCGTCTACGACAACATGGCGTTCTCGATGAAGATCGGCAAAGAGAACAAGGCCGAGATCGACCGCCGCGTGCGCCAGGCCGCCGAGATCCTGCAGCTGACCAAATATCTCGACCGCCTGCCCAAGGCGATGTCGGGTGGCCAGCGCCAGCGCGTCGCCATCGGCCGCGCCATCGTGCGCAATCCGAAGGTGTTCCTGTTCGACGAGCCGCTTTCGAACCTCGACGCCGCGCTGCGCGTCGCCACCCGCATCGAGATCGCCAAGCTCAAGGAATCGATGCCCAACACGACCATGATCTACGTTACCCACGACCAGGTCGAGGCGATGACGCTGGCCGACCGCATCGTGGTGCTCAAGGACGGCCATATCGAGCAGGTCGGCACGCCGATGGACCTCTACAAGAAGCCCGGCAATCTGTTCGTTGCCCAGTTCATCGGCTCGCCGGCCATGAAC
>NZ_RZQA01000299.1:0-6767 GCF_004022915.1 Mesorhizobium sp. M7A.F.Ca.US.006.04.2.1 | reverse complement strand
GCTGACACTGACCAAGCCGATGCGTGGAGAAATCATCAAGCGCATGGTGACGATGGCCAATGTTCCCGACGCTGCCGCCAGGATCGTCGAAAACCGGCTGCGCACCAGTGTGCTGGCCGAAACCTCGACCAAGGATACCTCGGCCGGACAGGCGCGTGTCGCCAGCGTCCTCAACGAACTCGACAAGCCGCTGCTCGAGGAGGTGATGCAGGATCTGGAAGCCGCCGGCACGCCTGATCTCGACGGCGTGCGAGCCCGGCTGTTTGCTTTCGACGATCTGCCGCTGCTCACCCAGAAAGCGCGGGTGCTGCTGTTCGACGGGCTATCGACGGAGCTGGTCACGCTGGCCTTGCGTGGCACGTCGGCCGCCCTTGCAGAATCGGTGCTGTCGGCCATCGGCGCCCGCTCGCGGCGCATGATCGAAGCCGAGCTCGGGCAGGGCTCGGACGGGATCCCCCTCGCCGATATCATGGCGGCCCGCAAGACGATCGTTACGACGACGATCCGGCTGTCGCGCGAAGGCGCCTTCGAACTCCCCTCGACCCAAGACGCCGCCTAGGACCGCGCCATGGCTGACGCGGTCGACAAGGATTCGAAAACCGAAGAGGCGACGGAAAAGAAGATCCGCGACACCATCGAACAGGGCAAGCTGCCCCATTCGCGGGAGACAGCGCTCTTTGCCTCGTTCGTTGCCATACTGGTGTTCACCGTCTTCTACGCCAAGGATGCGATCATCGATCTCGGCATGTTCCTGTCGATGTTCCTGGAGAAGCCGGAAGCCTGGCCAATGGACACCGAGACCGACGTCATCGCGCTTTACAAGATCGTCCTGCTCGAGGTCGGCCGCGCCGTCCTGAGCTTGATGGTGCTGCTGACCGTCGCCGGCGTCGGCGCCTCGGTGTTCCAGAACATGCCGCAATTCGTAGGCGAGCGGGTCCGGCCGCAACTCTCGCGCATTTCGATCGCCAAGGGTTGGAACAGGCTGTTCGGCATCCAGGGTTGGGTCGAGTTCCTGAAGTCACTCGGCAAGGTCGGGTTTGCCATCGTCGTGCTGAGTTTCACCCTGTCGGAAGACCACCGCAAGCTGCTCGCCGGGATGATCACCAATCCGGTCGCCTTCGGTCTCGTCATCCGCGGCATCGCCGTCGACATCCTGGTGGCCATCGTCTTCGTCATGGGGCTGATCGCGGCAGTCGACATCGTCTGGTCGCGCTTCCACTGGAAGCAGGATCTGCGCATGAGCAAGCAGGAGGTCAAGGACGAGTTCAAACAGTCCGAGGGCGACCCGATCGTCAAGTCGCGGCTGCGCTCCCTGGCGCGCGACCGGGCGCGCAAACGGATGATGACGGCGGTGCCGCGCGCGACGCTGATCATCGCCAACCCGACGCACTTCTCGATCGCGCTGAAATATGTGCGCGACGAGGACTCGGCGCCCATGGTGCTGGCCAAGGGCCAGGATCTGGTGGCGCTCAAGATCCGCGAGATCGCGCGGGAACACAACATCCCGGTCTTCGAGGACGTGGCGCTCGCCCGCTCCATGTACAAGCAAGTTTCGGTCGATAATGTGATCCCGTCACAATTCTACCAGGCCGTCGCCGAACTGGTGCGGATCGTCTACTCGAAAAAGGCTGAGCGCAGACAGATTTCATGAACCGGCAACCGCACGCAAAATCCCGCGAGATCATCGTCGCCAGCGCCATCGAGCAGGTGGTGGGCGAACTGAGGCTGATCGATGTCGCCGACTACATCGCCTTTATCCGGCTGGAGCATTTCGCATGCCTGTCGGACCTGGTCGATTCAGCGGTTGAGTTGTTCTTCATGCCGGGCACTCTGCGGCTCGGCCATGGTGGTGAGGCGCATGTCGACTGGAGCGGGAGCCCGCGCATCGTGCTCGATCTGGAACTGAGGCCGCCCGGCGTCACCGTCTATTTCCAGCTGACGCTGAGCGAGCTCGGCGCGTCGGTGGCGGTCAACTACGTATCGTTCGAGAAGCCGGGCGAAGACCCGGAGCGCAACACGGCGCTGCTCGAAGCGGTGATCGAAGAGGCGCGTATCCGCAAGGTCGAGCCGCTGGCCTATCGCTGATCGCTTTCGAATTCCTCTATTCGATCAAGCCCAGCCGCAGCGCCTTGGCAACGGCCTGGTTGCGATTGACGGCGTTGAGCTTCTGGGTCGATTGGGTCAGATACTGGTTGGCGGTGTGCACCGACAGTTTCAGGAGTCGCGCGATCTCCTCGCTGGTGTTGCCGTTGGCGGTCAGCTTCAGGCATTCGAGTTCGCGCTTGGAGATTGCACGCATGCGGCCGGCATCGCCCGGACGGATGCGGGCGACGGCGGCGAACAGCGAAAAGCAGCGGGCGTGTATTTCGTAGAGCGCATCCTGCTGCAAGGTCATCTCCGAGCCCAGGAACACGACAAGACCGCATTGGCCGCGGTCGGCGTGCACGGGAAAAGCGATGCCGCTGGTTCCGGGCACCAGCGCCGCCATCCGCTCGGTCCAGGCGAAATCGCCAAACAGCTCCGCCGTGGCAGGGACGCCGTCATCCGTCCACCAGCGCGGTTCGGTCGAGATGCGGGTGTGGCGCACGATCTCCTCGCCGTTGGCGCCTGAGATGAACTTGGTCGCCACCGCAATGCCGGGATAATCGGAATCGAAGCATGGCACGAGCCGCGCCCGCTCGGGCGAGGGGCTTACGAAGAAGAGGCCGAAAGCCGAGGCATTCATGTCAACGGCGATCCAGCGGCAGCGGCGCACGGCATCGGGAATGGTGACCGCGTGATGGGTTTCGGAGCCAAGGGTGAAGGCCCCGAACGGGTTGCGCTGCTCGTTGAAAAGGGCTTCGGCCGTTTCCTTGATATCGGCGTGTTTCAAATGATGCCGCTCCTGATCGCCGTGGCGATGGCCATCGCGCGGTTGCTGGCCGCGAATTTTTGGATGGCGTGGGTGATGTAGCTGTTGACGGTGTTGGAGGAGACGCCAAGGATGACGGCGACCTCGTCGGTGGTCTTGCCTTCGGAAACCCAGAACAGGCATTCGCGCTCGCGATCCGACAACGGGTCCTGCATGGCGGCGGCGGCAATCAGTTGCGGGATGTGCGAGAGCGCGTAGCAGCATTTCAGCTGCGCGCGCATCAGCGCCGGCTGGTCGATGCTGCCGGCGGTCGCCGCAGAGAACAGGGCAAACAGGCGCTGGCGGCCGACATTGAGGCGCAGCGAATAGATCTCGGCATGGCCGAGCACGTCGAGAAGGCGGGCTTCCTCGCCGGTGACCAATCCGTCTGCTTCTGGTGCTTGAGATGCCACCAGCGGCTGTGGGCGGATGCCTGGCGCGACGGTGAGCGCGCCTTGCGCAAGCCCGGCGATCAATCGCTTGCCGATCAGCTCGATGGCATCGAAAATCCAGTTGGAGGAGACGATGCGCGCATCGTTGCGGTCCTGGTCGTGGACGATGGCGACCAACATGTAGCTGTCGGCGCCGATCTCGGCGGTCAGTTGCATGAAAAAGCTGGTGAGATCGCCGCGCGACGTCAGGCGCGAGCCCAATGTGTCGGATTGAAGACGTGCGGCGGGACTGCTCATTCTTGTTGCTTTTGGCCGGAATCGTTTCTGCTGTCCGGATACTGGAAGCCAGCCGCCGAACCCGAATACGCATTACTTTGACGAAGACACACGCGTGGCGCAGGGCTGCACCGAACCAAATCCCGAATCCATTCAGGGAACGCGAAGCCGTCCGCGTCTGGTGCCGGAAAAGCTCCGGAACAAAAGACTTTGGGTGGTCGCCGCGCCCCCCAGGACCGGCTGATTCGGGTCTAATCTACCCGCAGTTGAATCTGACATCAAACGCGATTTGACAAAATCGAATCCGGTGGACTCATGTGCGACTCACAAGTCGGTTTTCGCGCCCTGGACAGAAGACCGGGACGCGAAAGTCTTCGCCGGCCACCTCGGCGGCTGGTCGATTTCGCCAGGCTCGGGAGCATTGGACAGACGGGCGCGCCGGTTGCTGTGCCGAAGGCTGGGGCCCTGGCCCGATAGTGGGAGCCGGGCGATGTTGCCGCCCGGTCCCGGTGGTCCTTTGCTTATGCCTGTCGTTGTCCCAAAACCGCCAGATGCTCCTGGACGACAGGCATTTACCGATCCTCGAACCCGGTCAGCACGCCGACCGCGTTGATGCCGATCTCCTCGACGGCATAGCCGCCTTCCATGATGAACAGCGTCGGCAGGCCGAGCCTGGCGATGCGGCGGCCGATCTTGGGATAATCAGACGTCTTCAGCTTGAACTGGCTGATCGGGTCCTTCTCGAACGTATCGACACCCAGCGAGACGATGACGACATCCGGTGCATAAGCGGCGAGCCTGCCGCAGGCATCCTCGAGCGAGGCGTTCCATGCATCCCAGTCGGTGCCGAAGGGCATCGGATAATTGATGTTGAAGCCTTCGCCGGCACCCGCGCCGCGTTCGTCGGCATGGCCGAGGAAGAACGGGTACTCGACCATCGGATCGCCATGCAGATTGAGCACCTGGACGTCGGCACGGTCGTAGAAGATCTCCTGCGTACCGTTGCCGTGATGGTAGTCGACATCGAGGATCGAGATGCGTTTGGCGCCGTGGTCGCGGAACCATTGCGCGGCGACGGCGGCGTTGTTGATGTAGCAGTAGCCGCCCATGAAGCCAGCCCCGGCATGGTGGCCGGGCGGACGGCAGAGCGCGAAGGCGGAAGCCTCGCCATCCTTGAGCAGGCCGGCGGCGGTCAGCGCTACGTCGTAGGAAGACTTGATCGCGGCCCACGTGCCTTCGACGAAAGTGGCGCCGGCATCGAAGGAATAATAGCCGAGCAGCGCGTCGACGCGCTTTGGCGGCACGTCGCCGCGCAGGCCGCGCGTCGGCCAGGTGAAGGGCATCGCCGTGCCTGTGAGGCCTGCTTCCAGCCATTGCGGCCAGACCGTCGGGAGAAAGTCGATATAGTCTGATTTGTGGATGCGCTTGGCGGCGGCGAGGTCATGTTCGTGCGGCGCGATGATGGGACCCAGTTTCTCGCTTTCGACCCGCGCCTTGATGAATTCGGCCCTCGATGGCTTTTCGAAACCCGGCACGATGGCTGATGTGACCAGTTCCATTTGACCGGCATGGCCGGCGTGAAGGGGGGAGAAAACAGTCTTCATAAATTCCTCTCGAAGTGCGAAATCAGTCAAGATTCAAGATTGAGATAAGGGCTCACCAGAGCGAGCCACATTCTTTCCACATCGTCCTCGATGAGGTCGTATGTCTTGCGGTCTCTTTTCAGCCCGACAAGCCGGCAGGCGTGCCCGACGTCCATCATCAGCACGCCGAGCCGGCTGGCGATCTTGTCTTCAAGCGCCGGGTTCACATGCTGCAGCCATGCGGCGTAGAGCGCGATGATCTGCTCGTCATATTCGTTCTGGATCGGCCTGAGGTCGGCGTTGCCTGAAATGGCCTCGATCACCGGCATCAGGCTGGCGTTTTCGAGGTAGAGTCTGGACGTGTCGATGAAGAGCTTGCGCACTTCCTGCCGAAACTCTTCACGGTTGGTGGGCGGGGCGACCTTGATACGCTTGGCGATCACCTCGGGAAAGGATGACAGCCAGCGCCGGGCGAGGTCCAGAAGAATGGCTTCCTTGTTGGGAAAGTATTGGTAGATCGAACCAACCGACAAGCCTGCGCGCTGCGCAATGGCGAGCGTCGTCGGCGTCTTGGTTCCTTGCTCCCGCGTCAAGACCAGCGCTGCGTCGAGAATCCGGTCGACCACCTTGCTGGAGCGTTGTTGCCGCGGCTGTTTGCGCGGTTCGAGCGCTATCCTGGTTTTGCGGTCGAGACTGCGCTTCACCGTCCGATGTCCTCGTTCCCCGCCCGGTCTCAACATGGTGGGAGCTTGCTGTCCACGATACATTCCAGATTCGGTATGTTGACAAACGCGAATAATCAGTCGCATTCTTTATCCACGCTGCCTCTTGGGATGACAAGGGGAATTTCCAAGACAGCGCGCTGGCATTCTTTTTCGTCCCATGGCGCCGCTCCGGTGGAGTGGCAGGTCGTTGGCCAAGAGGTTGTCGGTCTCAGTCAGTCGTCAAAAGCGCGGAGTCGCGATGTCTGTCACAGGTGCAGGTCACAATGCGGATCTGATCGTCATCAGTGGTCGTGTACTGACCATCGACGACGACAATCCCACCGCCGAGGCCGTCGCCGTCAAGGACGGCGCAATCATCGCCATCGGCAGCCGCGCCTCCATCGAAGAGTTCAAGGGACCGGCCACCAAGGTAATCGACGCCAAGGGCGGCTCCGTCCTGCCGGGTTTCATCGAAGCCCACATGCATCTGTTTTCGGGCGGGGCTGAACTTGCCCACCTTCAACTCACCGGTATCCATGGCTTCGAGGCGCTGCAGAAGGCGATCCGCGACTATGCGCCTACCCGGCCCGACGCGAAGATGCTGGTCGGCCAAGGCGTCGACTATACCGTGCTCGGCAGCGAGCGCGTGACGCGCCATCACCTCGACGCCATTTTGCCCGATCGTCCGTTCTGCATGGCGGCGCCCGACCATCACACCATGTGGGCCAACACCAAGGCGTTGGAAATGGCCGGCATCCTGCAGGGGCGCATGCTCGGCCCTGGCAATGAGATTGTCATGGGTGACGATGGACTGGCCGCCGGCGAATTGCGCGAAGGCGAGGCCTTTGGCCCGGTGCTCGACCTTGCCGGCGAAAGCCGGGTGCGGCTGGGGCTGTCGACCGGCGGCGGGCCGGAACCGATG
>NZ_RZQA01000298.1:0-6773 GCF_004022915.1 Mesorhizobium sp. M7A.F.Ca.US.006.04.2.1 | reverse complement strand
CGCTGGAAGCGGAGGAGGCCGCCGACGCTATTCTCTTTCGTAGCGCCGACCCAGTTACGGTTGTCAATCTGGCCAAACTTGCCATCGTGGTTATAGTCAACTTCGGCCGTGACCGTGAAGCCGGGGACGACATCGTAGGCAACGTTTGCCGCGACACCGTAATTCTTGTCATCGTCAGCGGAAACCTGGAGATTGAACGAGGTCTTCTCGTTGAACTTGTAGGTGCCGCCTCCCCAGACTGCCCAGTTGCCGCCCCACTGCTTATAGAAGTTGCGGTCGATGTTCTTGTCGGTGCCGTAACCGGCCATCAAGAACAGAGACAGAGCGCTCGAAGCGTTCACGTCCAAGCGAACCTTGCCGGCATATTCTTCGAAGGTGCTGTCATAAGCAGCGACGCCCGTGATCGCGCCCCAGCCCTGCGTGTACTTCACGCCGCCGACGACATGCGGGACATAGCTGTCGATCGTGTCGTAACCCGAACTGATGTACGCGAAAGGCGGGACGCCGGTCGGGCCAGCGCTGCCGCTACCTTCTTCGAGGGAAACCACGCCCGACAAACCGTTGCCGAGGTCGAAGTAGTACTGGACGACGTTGCTGTCGAAGCCGCCATAGGGGACGATCGTGTCGTTGATGACGTTGCCGGCGTAACCGATGAAGGTGTCGAAGGCCGGGTCGTCCTTACCGACGCGCAGACCACCGATCTGGATCCAGGCGAAGTTCAGCGTAATGCCCGTGTTGCGGGCCTGCCAGTTGTTGCGGCTGTCGTTGGTCGTGGCCTGGTTGGCATAGTCGCCGAAGCTGTTGCCGAAGTTGAAGCGGGTCTCGGTGTAGGTCTTCAACGTGCCGAGTTCGGTTTCCTGGCCGGTCCAGGTCTTCAGGTTGAAGCGGGCATTCTTCCAGTAGGTCGAGTGGTCGTCTTCGCCCATGCTGTCAGGAACGTGATTGACGCCATCGAACGAACCGGCATCACCCACGCCGACGTCGTAGCGGACATAGCCGCCGATGCGCAGGCAGGTTTCGGTGCCGGGGATGTAGAAGTAACCAGCGCCGTAGACGTCGCAGATCTTGACGTATTCAGCGGGTTCCGGCTCGGCAACAACGACGGCGTCGGCGGCGCGCCCACCGGAAACTGCGATCAGAGCCGCAGCTGAGCCGAAAAGAAGGCTCTTAATGTTCATTTTCCTCTCCATTCAAAAGATCAAAAAAAGCCAGGGTATCTTTCGAGGCTGGCAACCCGCTCCCCGGAAAACGCCGCACCCATGGATCCAAGCTCCTCCTGCCGTCCGCAGCCGAAGGCGCCACTTCCGTCAATCGACGGAAATTGCTTGCAAAATGGCTCGAACGACAAACTTGGCGGTGGATGTATGCGGTGATTTCGCGATGACGTTAGGACAGGCGCAACTCGTCACGAATGGCGCTGCTACGCAAAATCATATCTGTGGCTAATGCCCTGTCCGCGGCAGCCATGTATCTGCCTGTGGCGCGCTCCCCGGATGGTCAACCGGGTCTGGGCTCGTAGATCGGGAATGCCTCGCAAAGCTCCTCGACCGACCGCCGAGCCGCCTTCTCCTGTTCGGCGCCCCATTGCGTTCCGACCGCATCCAGCACGTCGGCTATGAGATTGCCGACACGGGCAAACTCGCCCTCGCCGAAACCGCGCGTGGTGGCGGCCGGTGTGCCCAGCCGTATACCGGAGGTGACGGCAGGCGGCGCCGGATCGAAAGGAATGCCGTTCTTGTTGCAGGTCAGCCCTGCCCTGCCCAACGCCTCCTCCGCGTCCTTGCCGGACAGGCCCTTGCCGCGCAGGTCGACCAGCAGCAGATGCGTATCGGTTCCGCCGGAGACAATGTCGAATCCGCGCTCGCCAAGCGTCGCGGCCAGCTTTCTGGCATTCGCCACCATCTGCCGGGCATAGGTCTTGAACCCGTCCTCCAAGGCTTCACCCAGGGCAACGGCCTTGGCAGCAATGACATGCATCAGCGGGCCTCCCTGCAGGCCAGGGAACACCGCCGAATTCAGCTTCTTGGCGATGTCCTGGTTGTTGGTCAGGATCATGCCGCCGCGCGGGCCGCGCAGCGTCTTGTGCGTCGTGGTGGTGACGATATCGGCGACCTCCACCGGGTTGGGATGCACGCCGCCGGCGACCAGGCCGGCGAAATGCGCCATGTCGACCATCATCAGCGCGCCGACGGCATCGGCGATCGCCCGGATGCGCTTGAAGTCGATGATGCGCGGATAGGCCGATCCACCCGCGATAATCAGCTTTGGCCGTGTTTCCCGCGCCTTGGCCTCTAGCTCCTCATAGTCGATAAGGCAGTCGCTCTGGCGCACGCCGTATTGCACGGCGTTGAACCATTTTCCCGACAGTGTCGGCCGGGCACCGTGCGTCAGATGCCCGCCGGCGGCGAGCGACAGACCCATGAAGGTGTCGCTCGGCTTCAGCATGGCGAGCATCACCGCGCCATTGGCCTGGGCGCCGGAATGCGGCTGCACATTGGCGTGCGCCGCGCCAAACAGCCGGCAGGCCCTGTCGATGGCAGCCGCTTCGGCCAGATCGACATATTGGCAGCCGCCGTAGTAGCGGTGCCCCGGATAGCCCTCGGCATATTTGTTGGTCATCACCGAGCCTTGTGCCTCCAGCACAGCCGGCGAAACGATATTTTCGGATGCGATCAGCTCGATTTCGGACCGCTGCCGGCCCATCTCGCGTGCAATCGCATCGGCGACCACCGCATCCTGGAGCTTGAGGTTCCTCTGGAAAAAGCCGGTCATTCTGCTCGTCTCCTGGCGGCAAAAGGCGGACACGGTTTTCGGCGTCGCCATGCCTGGTGTTGGAACTGAAACGGGGAGCTAGTTCACTGCGTCAGGCGGGGTGCGGCCTTCGAAGAAGGCCGACAGATTGTCGATCACCCGCATGCCCATTGCGATGCGCGTTTCGCTGGTGGCGCTACCCAGATGGGGCAGCAGCACGACATCTTCACGCTCCGTCAAGGCGCGCGGCACGGACGGCTCCGTCTCGAACACGTCGAGCCCGGCACCAGTAATCCGACGCTCACGCAGCGCCTGGACCAGTGCGTCCTCATCCACCACATCGCCGCGCGCGGTGTTGATCAGGAAGGCTGATTCCTTCATGCGGGCAAGACGACGTTCGTTGATGAGGCGGGGGTTTTCGCCACCGCCCGGACAATGCAGCGACACGAAATCCGAGGCCGCCAGCACCTCGTCCACAGTCGCCAGCTGCCGCGCCGGCATGCCGGGGTGGGGAACCGGCTGGCTGTCGAAGAAGACGACCTCCATGCCGAAGCCGAAGTGACAGCGCCTGGCCATGGCCTGGCCGATCCTTCCCATGCCGATGATGCCGACGGTCTTGCCGCTGACCTGGGTGCCGCAGAGATGCGTCGGCCGCCAACCGGTCCATTTGCCGGAGCGCAGCTCGCGCTCGCCCTCTCCGGCACGGCGCGCGCACATCAAAAGCAGCGTCATGGCGAGATCGGCGGTGGCATCGGTCAACACGGCGGGCGTGTTGGTGACGATCAGCCCTGCTGCGCTGGCAGCGGCAATGTCGATGTGGTTGAAGCCGACACCGAAATTGCCAAGTATTCTTGCCCTGACCCCGCCTGCAAAGAGATCCGCGCCAAGCCGGTCGGTTACGGTCGGCAGCACGGCATCGGCAAGCAGCAGGGCCTGGCGAAGCTCTTGTTGCTCATAGGGCCGATCGGCTTCATTCAGCGTGACATCGAAATGGTCGCCAAGGCGCTGTTCGACCTCATGCGGCCAGCGCCGGGTAACGATTACCTTCGGTTTGCTCATGGCTACGATCCTCTCAAGCCGCGCGTTCGTGCCGCGGCTGCAAGGTCCGGCCGATCTCGGCGCGGTACCATTCCTGCGCAGCGGCAACACCGGAGCCGGCCTCGATTCGGGCTCCGGCGTCGCGTAACGACATTTCCGCCGAGGCCAGGGCGGCGAGGCACATGACCTCGTTGAGGTCGCCGAGATGGCCGATGCGGAACACGCGGCCAGCCACCTTGCTGAGGCCCGCGCCGAAGGATGTGCGATATCTGGAATATCCGTTGGCGATGACCTGTCTGGCATCGACGTCCTCGGAGACGACGATCGCCGAAACCGTATCCGACCACCATTTTTCCTCGTTGGCGCAGAGCTTTAGTCCCCACGCATGCACGCCGCGGCGCACACCTTCGGCGAGCCGGTGGTGCCGGGCAAAAATCTGCTCCAGTCCCTCGGCAAAGATAAGGTCGAGGCTGGCTCTCAGGCCAAGCAGCAACTGCGTTGGCGGCGTATAGGGGAAGAAGCCGGTCTTGGACGAAGCCTGCATATCCTCGAAGCTGAAATAGCAACGCTCCATGCGCGACTGCTTGTGCGCTTCCAGACCCTTGGCGCTCACCGCCAGGATGCCGAGACCGGCAGGCAGCATCAGCCCTTTCTGCGAACCGGTGATGGCGAGGTCGACGCCCCATTCGTCCATCCGGAAATCGATCGAGCCGATCGAGCTGACGCCGTCGACGAACAGCAGCGCATCGTGAGCCGTTTCGTCGAGCGCGGCACGCACGCCGGCGACGTCGGACGTCACGCCGGTCGCGGTCTCGTTGTGGGTGGCGAATACCGCCTTGATCTTGCTGCCCTTGTCGTCGCCCAGCCGTTGCCGATAGGCGTCGAGCGGAACCCCCTCACCCCATTCGACATCGATGCAATCGACCTCAAGTCCAAGGCGCTCGGCCATATCGACCCACAGGTGCGAGAACTGGCCGAAACGCGACATCAGCACCCGGTCGCCACGATTGAGCGTGTTGGAGATCGCCGCTTCCCAGGCACCGGTGCCTGAGCCCGGAAAGATGAAGACGCTGCCGGTCTCGGTCTTGAATATCCGCTTCAGGTCGCGAAACAAGGGCAGCACCAGTTCCGGAAAATCCGGTGCGCGCATATCCTGCATCGGCACGTTCATGGCCCGCCGCACAGCGTCGGGAATGTTGGTCGGACCCGGGATAAAGAGATGCGCCGTTCCATTTTTCATGATCTGGTTCTCCTGTTGATATGAGCATCGCCACACACGGGTCGGTGTTGCCGCCTTACGCGAACACAACCGTTTTTCGTCCGTTGATCATCACGCGGGCTTCGAGGTGCCGTTTGATGGCACGCGCCAGAACGCGGCTTTCGATGTCACGGCCGGCCGCGATAAAATCCTCGACGCTCATGGAATGCGTTACCCGCTCGGTTTCCTGCTCGATGATCGGCCCCTCGTCGAGTTGGGCGGTCACATAGTGAGCCGTGGCGCCGATCAGCTTCACTCCGTGCTCGAAAGCCTGGTGATACGGCCGCGCGCCCTTGAAGCTTGGCAGGAACGAATGGTGGATGTTGATGACCTTGCCGAACAGGCGCCCCGCGAGGTCGTCGGAATACACTTGCATGTAGCGAGCCAGGACGACGAGGTCGGCGCCGACGTCCTCGATCACCGCCAGCATCCGGCCTTCCTGTTCCTGCTTGTTCTCCTTCGAGATGGGCAAGACGTGGTAGGGAATGCCAGCCCATGCCGCAGTTTCGCGGCTGTCTTCGTGGTTGGAGATGATCGCTGCGACCTCGGCTTCGAGCCAGCCAACACGGATCTGGTAGATGAGGTGAAGCAATGCATGGTCAAACTTCGAGACCATGATGACGATTTTCGGCCGACGGCTCCGCTCAAGCAGGCGGCTGCTCAGGCCGAAGCGATCCACCACAGGCGCAAGTCCCTTGGTGATGGCATCGGCAGACACCCAGGCGGGCGCCGAAAAGGCAATGCGCATGAAGAAACGGTTCGAGGCCCTGTCCCAATGCTGGCTGCTTTCAGCAATGTTCGTGCCAAGGTTGGCGAGTTCGGTCGTCACTGCCGCTACGATCCCGGCCTGGTCTTCGCAGGACAGCGTCAGAATGAACGACAGTCGAAGCGCTGCACAATTCATCGTTCGTTGACCCGCGGCCAGCACGCCTCGCGATAATCGGCGAACCAGGCAAGCGTCTTTTCCCATCCGCCGAATGGGAAGAAATGGAGGTGTAGTGGCGCGGTCGGCGCCGGGTAGCTTGCCGCCATGGTTTGTAAGATCTCGGCTGGGTTCCGGTCGGCCACGATGTTGAAGAGGCCGCTGGCGGAACGCCGCAGCGCCGCGATCGAAGGGCCGACACCGCACATCATGGCGAACCGGATGAGTTTGGTAAGGCTGGTCACACCGGCCAGACCAACATGAACCGGCAGCCCGGGATGCGCCGTATGCAGACTGCTCGCCCAGGCGGCGATCATGTCGCCATCGAAGGCGAATTGCGATACGACCCTGGCTTCCAGCGACTGCTCGGCACAGATGTCGAGCTTGCGCCGCAATGCGTCCGTCAGCACGGCTTCGACGATGCTTGGATGCCCTTCCGGATAGCCGGCAACGAAGGCGGTTCGTATCGCACTGTCTTTGACCACGGGATGGGCGAGCAACTGGGTTGCCTCTCCCAACGGCCCCGGAAAGAGAGCCGGATTGCCGCCAAGAAAGAGCGCTTCGCTTATCCCGTTTCGACTGTGGGCGGTGACAAGATCGATATAGTCCTGCTCCGAATTGAAGTTCCGCGCGCCCAGATGTGGCACCGGCACAAAGCCCAACTCCTTGATCCGGCGCGCTGCTTCGATTTGCAAAGCCTCGGGCTTGCCGGGAAGGTGAGTAAGAAAGACGCGCGAGCCAAGCGGGAAGCAGTCGGCTGGTGGCGCAAAGGTGGGTGCCTGCGCCGGTGCCAGTTCGATCGAC
>NZ_RZQA01000297.1:0-6773 GCF_004022915.1 Mesorhizobium sp. M7A.F.Ca.US.006.04.2.1 | reverse complement strand
CGGCTGGATGAAGCAGGCGGCGAGATCGATTTGAGCGGTGTCGTAGTTCTGCCTTGCGGCCTGCGTCAGCAGGCGCCTTGCCTGGGCATCGTCGCGTGGCTTGCCGCCGACACCGTTGGCGTAGATCTGCGACATTGCATATTGCGCGTCCGCGAGGCCGGTCGCAGCGGCGCGTTCATAGTAGGAGACCGCCTTGGCCATACCGGCGTCGCCGGGGTCCTGCTGGACCAGCATCTGCGCGAAATTGAATTGCGCCAGCCGGTTGCCGGCTTCGGCTGCGGCCTGCATCAGGGCGTAGGCCTCTTTTCCATCCTTTTTGACATAGCGGCCGTCGAGCAGCATCAGCGCATACTGGAACTGCGATTCCGGCACACCCTGTTCGGCGGCCAAGGCGTACCATTTCGCCGCCTGCGCCGAATTGACCGGTACACCGAGACCTCGCGACAGGATCTCGGCCACCAGGGTCTGCGCCGCCGGGTCGCCGTTTTGCGCCCGGACCAATGCCAGATTGTAAGCTGTCTTGTAGAGGCCGCGCTGGAAGGCGCCATAGGCCGCGTCGGCGGGTTTTGCGCCGAAGCGGTCGGGATTGACGGCGTCGGCCGACGGCAGCGGCGCAGGCTCGGCCGTGGTGGCGGGCTGCGGCAACGGCTTGTCGATCGGCTTATCGGTGTGGACGCCGATTTCCGGCTTGGGCTGCGGCAAGGGGATGGTCTCCGCGGCCGCCGCCTGGACCATCAGCACCGCAAGCAGAGCCTGGAGGGGAAGCGTCGCCGATGACATTTCAGTCCTCGAAACGCGGCGCAGTCTCGTCGAGCAGCGCGTTGGCGGTGGCGACCGCTGTCCTGGGGTCGGTGCCGTCGGCGAACACGGCGCTCGACAGCGCCACGAATTCAGCGCCGGTGGCGCCCACGGCTTCGACCGAGGCGATGTCGGATCCGGCCATGACGATGCAAGGGATCTGGATCATGTCCGCCCACCATGCGCCGAGCGACAGGTTGCGCGGGTGCGGTTCGGGCTTGTTGTCGTAGCCGAAGCGGCCAAAGAAAATGTAGTCTGGCCGCGTCTCGCCAAGCTCGAGCGCGTCGTCACGCGTCTTGGCGCCTCCGGTGCCGACCATCATCTTTGCCTGGAAATGCTCGATCGTCTCGGCGAGTTCGGCCTTGGAGACTTCGACATGGATGCCGTCGGCCTGGACGCGGCCGGCTATGCGGGTGTCGCCGGCGATGATGACAGCAACGCCGGCGGCTTGCGCTGCCGGCACGATCCGTTCGGCGAAAGCCTGGAACGAGGCTTCATCCATGCCGTTCTCGGGCAGGATCAGCGAAGCGACATCGCCACCATCGAATGCCGTGACAATACGGGCCGCCGGCACGCCGGGCGGCACGATCAGCACGATGCGACAGCGATTGGGGGGCGTTGCTTCATTCATGGTTCTTCGGGTCCCGCGTTTCGCCTATGCCGGGCGAAGATGGTTGGATTGCGGCATAGAGCAAAGTGCCCGCCTTGAACAGGCGGGCAGCCGGGATCGCGATGTTTGATCCGCCGGGCAGCCGGCGGGCCGCTTCACTTGATCGGGTGCGGGCTCGCGACGGGCGGTTTGCCCTTCCACAGCGTCCAGCCGAGATTCATGCCGGCGGCGGCGATCAGGATGGCGGTAGCGCCGACGACCTGGCTCAGATGCAGCCGATGGCCGAAGGCGACGACGTCGACCAGGATGGCGACGACGGGATAGATGAACGACAGCGATCCCTGCAGATGCGTCGGCAGCTTCTGGATGGCGCCGTACATCAGTATGTACATCAGGCCGGTGTGGACGATGCCGAGCGTCGCCAGCATGGTCCAGCTCCAGGCATCGGCTGGAAGCCGGGATAGATTGGCGAACGGCGCCAGCATGACGACGCCGACGCAGACCTGGATCAGCGCAATCAGATGCGGTGGCGTGCCCTTGAGCTTCTTGGTGACGATGGCGGCGACGGCCCAGAAGAAGGCCGCGCCCAATGCCATGACGATGCCGGTGAAATAATCCGTGCCGGCCATGCCGGCATTGGGGCCGGCATCGGGAGCCGACTGCACGATCAGCACCATGCCGGCGAAGGCGATGGTCAGCCAGGTCAGCTTGGTCAGGCTCAGCCGCTCGGCGAAGAAGAGCGCGCCGAAGCCGACCAGCATGAAGGGCTGCGTGTTGTAGACGGCGGTGGCGATCGAGATCGACGCGCGCGAGAAAGCGCTGAACAGCAAAAGCCAGTTGACGACGATGGCGACGCCGCCGAGCGCGGCGATGCCGATGATGCGCAGCGACAGCCTGTTGCGCAGCAACCCCAGCCCGGCGCAGATGATGAGCAGCGTCAGCGCGCCGAAAGCGCAACGCCAAAACACCACATCCATGATCGGCTGGCCGGACAGGACGACGAACCATCCGATCGTTCCCAGGATGGCCATTGCGGCGGACATTTCGACCGTGCCGCGTACTGTCTCGTTCACAACAAACCTCCGTATCGGTTGAGCCGCCATAATCTCATGCGGTCGCGAAGCTTTCCATCAGATTGGAAAGGGCGTATGGCCTATTGGCCTAATTATATTAGGAGAAAGCTCCAAGCTGTCGGGAAAAGGAAAAAGATGCTGGACGATCTCGATCGAAATCTCCTTGAAATCCTGGTCAAGGATGCGCGGACCTCGCTGAAGGATCTGGCCGCCCAGGTCGGGCTGTCGTCGCCAAGCGTTTCGGAGCGGCTGCGACGACTCGAGGAGCGCGGCGTCATCCGGGCGTTCACCGTCGAGATCGATCCGCTGGCGCTCGGCTATACCTTGCAGGCGATCGTGCGCATCCGGCCTCTGCCGGGCAAGCTGCACATCGTTCAGAAGCTGATCGAGGACATCCCCGAATTCGGCGAATGCGACAAGGTAACGGGCGATGACTGCTTCGTCGCCCGGCTGTTCGTACGCTCGATCGGCGATCTCGACGGGATTCTCGACCGTATCGCCGACAAGGCGGAGACAAGCACCGCCATCATCAAGGCGCAGCCGATCCGGCGGCGGCCGCCACCGCTCGACGCGGCTGCTTCTCGGGATAGGGCAAAGGTCTTGCATGCCTCCTGATCGAGCCGGGTGGAAAGCCGATGGCCGCTTGGTTAGTGTGCCGACCAAATGAGACCGAGACTGTCATGGCGCAGAACATATACGACCGTGAGGATTTCTTCGCAGGCTACAGCCAACTCGGCCGTTCGGTCGAAGGGCTGGAGGGTGCCGCCGAGTGGCCGGCAACGCGCGCGATGCTGCCCGATGTCGGCGGCTTGAGGGTCGTCGATCTCGGCTGCGGCTTCGGCTGGTTCTGCCGCTGGGCACGCGAGCATGGGGCGGCGCAGGTGCTTGGCCTGGACCTGTCGGAGAAGATGCTTGCCCGAGCAAGGGCCGCCGGCCCGGATGCAGGGATAAGCTATGAGACGGCCGATCTCGATCGGCTCAGCCTGCCGGAAGCCAGCTTCGATCTCGTCTACAGTTCGCTCGCCTTGCACTATGTCGAGGATGTGTCGCGTCTGTTCGGGACCGTGTATCGGGCCCTGGCGCCTGGCGGGCATTTCGTCTTTTCGACGGAACATCCGATCTTCATGGCGCCGACCAAACCCGGCTGGGTGATCGATAGCGAAGGCCGCAAGACGTGGCCTGTCGATCAGTATCTGGTGGAAGGACCGCGCAGCACGGACTGGCTGGCCAAGGGCGTGGTGAAACATCACCGCACGATCGGCACCACGCTCAACGCTCTCCTGCAGGCCGGCTTCACCATCGCGCATGTCGAGGAGTTCCGTCCGACATCAGAGCAGATCGCGGCCAAACCCGAACTGGCGGAAGAGCTCGAGCGGCCGATGTTCCTGCTGGTCTCGGCGCGTCGGTAGGCACAGGCCTGCGTCGGCCCGCATGTGCGGCCGCCACGCTCATATTTGCTGTCGCTCCGCCCGACATTCTGGGCTATTCAAGCGTCGACACGCTTTCCCTCCGGACCAGTCCCCTCCCATGTCAGGCCTGCTTCTCGATCCGTGGTTCTATGCGGCCGCCATTCCGGCGGTCATTCTGGTCGGCCTGTCGAAGGGCGGCTTTGGCGGCGCCGTCGGTTTCGTCGGCGTGCCGCTGATGGCGCTGACCATGCCGCCGGTGCAGGCGGCGGCCATCCTGCTGCCGATCCTGTGCCTGATGGACATCGTCTCGGTGTGGACGTGGTGGGGCGTTTACGACCGCAAGATGCTGGTCGACATGATGCCGGGCGCCGTCATCGGCATCGGCCTTGGCTGGCTGACGGCGGCACTGGTGACCGAAGAGGCGGTGCGGCTGATCGTTGGCGCCGTCGCCATCATCTTCGTCCTGCGCTGGCTCTATCTGCAGTTCCGCCACGGCGCCGATCACGCGGCCGCGCCCAACCGCGTGGCCGCCGCCATCTGGGGCACGGTCGCCGGCTTCACCAGCTTCGTTGCCCATGTCGGCGGTCCGCCCTTCCAGGTCTATGCCTTGCCCATCCGTCTCGATCCGAAAGTTCTGTCGGGCACCGCAGCGATCTTCTTTGCCGCCACCAACGCGCTGAAGCTGGTGCCCTATTTCGCGCTCGGCCAGTTCGACACCGCCAATCTGACGGCATCGGCGGTGCTGATGCCGCTGGCGCCGCTGTCGACCATCGCCGGAGCGTGGCTGGTGCGCCGCATGCGGCCGGAAACCTTCTATCCCTTCACCTACGCAACCGTCGCGGTCGTGGCGCTGAAGCTGCTGTGGGATGGCATTGTCGGCCTGATGTAGAAAGGCCGCCGCGCAGCCGCCCCGTCATTAGGGGTCAGGCGGCGCTTGGCACCAGACGACGGTTGCCGCCAAAAGCCAGTGTCGCGCCGAACATAACGACCAGCACCATGCCGGCAAGGATGCCGATGTCATGCACGGTCGGTTTGAGCACCATGTCCGCAATGATCACCAGCATCACCGCATAGTCGAAACGTGCCGCGCTCATCATGCGCTGGCCGATGGCAAGAACCTCTGGCGTGACGCCCTCCTTGGCGATCATTGCGCCCATGCGCTCCCCGGTCGGCTTGAAGATGAACATGCCGATCGAAAAGGTCGTGGCGTATCCCGCCAGGCCGATGAGTACCCACAAATCGGAGAAGCCGACCCAGAACCAGCACATGATGAGGCCGAAGATCAGCGTCAGCATCGACATCGGCGCAAAGAACCTGCCGCCCAGCTGACCGCTGGCGCGCATTGCCTGCAGCTTTTCCTCGATGTTGCCCGCGCGCTCGGCAAGCATGCCCAGCAGGAACAGTACGAAGCCACCGCCGACCCACAGAATGGCGGTAGTGACGTGGAGGAATTTGACGATCGAGTACCAGTCCATGGGTTGCTCCTGCAGTGTCCGGTCAGGTTTGCGGCGGCGCCGATTTGCGCCGGCCGTCATAGGAGCGGGCGTTTAGCGTGGCGCCTGTTTCGGAACGATGTCGCGAAAAATCCGGCTCTGTTTCAGCTTACGGCCAACGCGCGAGGTCGCAGATTGTGAACGCATTATCTGATTTTCTGCTAATGTACGAATCGTCGGGAGGGGGTTGGCGCGACATCGTCTGGATACGCTGCCGATATCAGTGCGCCAATGCCGGGAGCCCGGTGGCGACAACAATCGCCTGACGATCAACCCATTCCCGCAAGCGGGAAAAGGCAATTCGGGGGACCATTATGCAAGGGATAGCACGGAATTTCTTCACGCTGGCCATCATCTATTCGCTGTGCGGCATGGCGCTCGGCCTGTACATGGCGATCAGCCAGGATCACGGCCAGATGCCGACCCACGCCCACACGATGGTGGCCGGATGGCTGATGTCGGCGGTCTTCGCCTTCTTCTACCATTTGTTTCCGGCAATCGGGCAGAAGACGCTCGCCACAGTTCATTTCTGGCTGACGGCGGTCAGCGGCATCGGCCTGCTGATCGGCCTCTATTTCCTGCTTGCCGGCAATGCCGCGATCGAACCGCTGGTGGCGGCCTCCTCGATGGGCTTCTACGCAGCCATGCTGCTGTTCGCCTTCATCGCCTTGCCGGCGGTCTGGAAGACCGCTTGAGCCGAGCCTAAGGGAAGGTGAGGCTGTGCCGGCGGTCTGGAAGACCGCTTGACCGAGCCTGACGCAGGAGGTGCTGTGCTGTTACGGCACAGTATGGCGGCGTTCGGTCAAAAAACATCCGCACCGTTAAGGCTTCATTAAGCTTTACAGGTGTTTACTATGTTCATCCAGTGATCTGGATTCTTACCGAGTGGTTGGAGCCACTTTGTTTGACGCCTCCCTGTTAAACTCCTGAGAGCCGCCTTATCCGCGGCTCTTTTTTTGTCTCGATTTCTCTTTTTTTGTCCGCACCCCAGGGGGGCCGCCCGACAGGGGTGCCGTTAACCTTCTGTTAAACATGTGCTTGCCTTCACCGGTGACGAAGCGCATTTTCAAGCTTCAGTCAGATAGGGTTCCGGGTGTATCGGCAGGGAGCCGAATCGGCCGGTTGCAAGTGCAGGGGCGTATCAATGAACGAGCCTTCGAAGGGCAGTGCGAAAACCGTCAAGCTGGCGGAACGCCGGGTTTTCTCGCAATCCTTCAAGCCGCTTTACCAGGAAGGCATGGGTCTGGTCGAACAGGCCGCCGAATATCTCGACGGCAAGGGCCGGGCCGAGGCGAAGAAGCTGTCGCGGCTGGCCGCCACGCTCTACGCGGCCGAATCGATGCGGCTGACCACCAGGCTGATGCAGGTTGCCTCCTGGCTGCTTTTGCAG
>NZ_RZQA01000296.1:0-6787 GCF_004022915.1 Mesorhizobium sp. M7A.F.Ca.US.006.04.2.1 | reverse complement strand
GCTCCAACGTGCCTGGCCTTGCCATCATGGCCGAGGCGCTGGGCAAGCCGATCCCCGAGGTCGGCACGACACGCTTCCGGCCGCCCTTTGCTCCGGTGTCGATCGGCTCGCTGGCTGCCGAGCGTTTTGGCGACCTGAAGCCAGAACGATTGACGCCGATGCATGACTGGCATCTGGCCAATGGCGCGACGATGTATTCCGCCGGCCTCTGGTACCGGCCGATGATCTATGGGCTTTCAGGCGAAACGGTCGAGCAGGCCTATGTGCGCGAAGCCAAGGCGACGCGCGAAAGCGCCGGCATCGTCGATGTCTCGACACTGGGTAAGATCGCGGTGCAAGGCCCTGATGCCGCCGCATTCCTCGACCGCGTCTACACCAACATGTTTTCGACGCTGGCCGTCGGCAAGGCCCGCTACGGGCTGATGCTGCGCGAGGACGGCCTCGCCTTCGACGATGGCACCACCTGGCGGCTCGGCGAGCAGGATTTTCTGATGACCACCACCACGGCCAACGCCGGCAAGGTGATGCAGCATCTGGAATATTTCCTCGACGTGATCTGGCCGGAGCTGAAAGTCCACGTCACCTCGGTGACAGACGAATGGGCAGGTGCCGCGATCGGCGGCCCGAAGGCCAGGCAGATCCTCGCCGCCTGTGTCACCGGCACGTCGGTCGACAACGCCACCTTGCCCTTCATGGGCATCGTGCGCGGCGAAATATCAGGCGTGCCGGTGATGATCTGCCGGCTGTCCTTCTCCGGTGAAATGGCCTTCGAGGTCTATTCCGGCGCCGGCCATGGCACCCATGTCTGGAAAGCGCTTGTCGAAGCCGGCAAGCCGTTCGGGCTGGTCACCTACGGTCTTGAGGCATTGGGCACCATGCGCATCGAAAAGGGCCATGTCACCGGCGCCGAGATCGACGGCCGCACCACGGCGCGCGACCTGCATCTCGACTGGATGCTGTCGAAGAAGAAGCCGTTCATCGGCTCGGCGATGATGGACCGCGAAGGCTTGATCGCATCGGACCGCCTCGAACTGGTCGGCCTGATCGCCCTCGATAACCGGCCGCTCAACGGTGGCGCCCACATCGTCGAGGAGGTTGACGAAGCCAATCCGCACGACTCCATCGGCCATATCACCGCCTGCTGCTATTCGCCGGCGCTCGGCAGACATATCGCGCTGGCGCTGGTCGAGGGCGGCAAGGCACGGCACGGCACGCGCGCCCACGTCTCCGATCCCTTGCGCAACCGGTTCGGACCGGTCGAGATCGTCTCCAATCACTTCTTCGATCCGGACGGGAGCCGCATGCATGGTTGAGCACCAATCCCCGCTTGAGCCGGAATTTCACGTCGGCTCGCACGGCAATTTCGAGCATGGCGTCGAGATCATCCTGACCGAGGCGAGACCGGGGTCGATCGTGCAGCTCGCCGCCTGGCCCGGCGAGGAGAAGAGGCTGATCGCAGCCATCCGCACCGTCACCGGGCTGGCGCTTCCCGATGGCGCCGGCGGCGGAGTGAGCGACGGGGTCAAGTCAGTGTTCGGCTTCGCGCCGGGGAAGTTCACCGTTGCCGACGAGGCCGAAGGGCTGGCCGCTGCCTTTGCCAAGGTGGTGACCTCGGCCATCGGCACGGTGACCGATCTCTCGCACGGCCGCACCGCCATCCGCATTGCCGGGCCGAAGGCCGAATGGGTGCTGGCGAAATTCTTCGCCATCGACTTTTCGCTGCCGGCCTTTCCCAATGGCGCCGGCCGCTCGACCGCTCATCACGACGTCTTCGCCCAGATCCAGCGCACCGGCGCCGACCAGTTCGACATCTATGTCTTCCGCTCGTTTGCACGCTCGTTCTGGAAGGCGCTCTGCCACGCCAGCGAGGAAGTCGGCTACGAGGTGCAATAGGCGGCGCCGAACGGTCGCATCGCTCCTGCTTCTGGCATCAACGCCAGCCGTTTCTGCCGCTAGAGAATCAGGCCGCAGGCGCCCATGGTGCGAAAACGCGGCCGCCCAACCGGCCCAGGGATATGAAATCCCTTGTTCAAGAGTCGGCACATTCGTTTGGTTCGAACATCTCCATGACCGCAGAACTATCCGCCGGCGCCACGGATCGCGCCGATGTGCCGGCCAGAGCCTTGCTCCTGCTGCCGCTGACGGTCGCCTGCGGCGTGTTCATGACCAGCCTCGACCAGAATGTCGTGGTGACCGCGCTGCCGGGCATCAGCGAAAGCCTCGGCCGTCCGCCCAGCCAGCTCGGCCTGCTGATCACCGTCTATGTCGCCAGCCTGATCATCTCGATGCCGCTTGGCGGCTGGGCCGCCGACCGCTTCGGCCTGCGCAACGTCTACTGCTTTGCCTTGCTGGTGTTCGCCGCCTCGTCGGCGCTTTGCGGGCTGTCCGACAACATCTGGACGCTGGTTGGTGCGCGTGCGTTGCAAGGCTTCGGCGGCGCCTTGATGGGCACACTCGGCCAGGTCGTCATCCTGTCGACTTTTCCGCGCAGCCGAACGCTCAAGATCAACATGTACATCTCGCTGGCCGGCCAGTCCGGCCCGCTGGTCGGTCCGCTCGTCGGCGGTGCGCTGACCACCTTCATTTCCTGGCGCTGGATCTTCTTCATCAACGTGCCGTTCGCGCTGGCGGCGGCAATTCTTGCCGCCTCGCTGTTTCCGACGATGACCAAGCCCGTGCGCACGCCGTTCGATTTTCCGGGCTTCGTGCTGGTCGGCAGCGGCATGGTCCTGCTGGTCTTCGGCATGGATTCGCTTGCCGCCAAGGACGCCGCGGGCGGCATCATCGCCGGCGAACTGGCGCTGGCGCTCGTCATCCTGACCATCGCCTCGGTCTACTGCCTGCGCGTGCGCAATCCGCTGCTCGATCTCAAGCTGTTGCGCATCCGTACCTTCCGCATTTCGTTCCTCACCGGCGGCGGGCTGGACACGATCGGCCTTAGCTCGGTCGTCTTCCTGCTGCCGCTGATGTTCCAGCTCGGCTTCGGGATGAGCGCGGTGCAGGCGGGATCGCTGACCTTCGTCGCCGCGGTCGGCTCGGTGGCCATGCGGTTCTTCATGCCGCGTGTCCTCAACCGTTTCGGCTTTCGCCGCGTGCTGGTCTACAACACGCCCATCGTCGCCGCCCTGGTTGCCGGCTTCGCGCTGATGCAGGCGACGACGCCGGTGTGGATCGTGCTCACTTACATCTTCGTCTTCGGCGTCTTCCGCTCCGCGCAATGGGCCTCGACCGGCAACCTCGCCTATTCCGACATCGCGCCCGAGCAGCTCGCCCGTTTCAGCGCGCTCTATTACATATTATGGCAGCTGGCGGTGGCGATCAGCGTCGGCCTGGCCGCCGCGGCATTGTCGTTTCTGGCGGGCGGCGGCCCCGCCGTCGCCGACGATTTCCGCATCCTGTTCGTGATCGAGGGCGTCATCACGCTCTGCGCGCTGCTCGCCTATCTCAAGCTGACGCCCCAGGACGGCGCCCATGTCAGCGGCCACGGCGCACAGATGAACACGGAATGAGGCTGGCTGGCTTATTCGCTGAACGTCACCCACTCTTGCAGCGGCACGCGGTCGGTGCGGAAGGCGTTTTCAGGTTTTGACGTATCTTCATAACCAAGCGCCATGCCGCAGACGACGATCTCCTCGTCCGGAATGTCGAGCACCGGCCTGATCTGCCGGTGATAGGGCGCGAACGCCGCTTGCGGGCAGGTATGCAAACCCCTGCCCCGCGCCGCCACCATGATGTTCTGCAGGAACATGCCGTAGTCGATCCATGAGCCCTGGTTGAGGCGGCGATCGATGGTGAAGATCATGCCGACCGGCGCGTCGAAGAAGACGAAGTTGCGGTCGTGCTGGGCGCGCATCTTGTCGACCTCGCGGCGACCGATGCCGAGCGCGCCATAGAGGCCGAAACCGTTGGCGCGGCGGCGGGTCAGATACGGCTCGAAGAACTGCGTGGGATAATACCGGTACTCGTCCCAATCGGCTTTTTCGGCGCGAATGCCGGAATTGAGAATGGCGTCCGATATCCGCTGCTTGCTCTCGCCCTTGGTGACATAGACCTTCCATGGCTGCATGTTGGTGCCGGATGGGGCGCGCGCCGCAACCGCCAGAATGGCGCGGATGATGTCGTCTTCGACCATGTTGGGCAGGAATGCGCGCACCGAACGGCGCGACAGGATCGCCTCGTCGACAATCTCGGCATCGCCCTCGATTCGGGGGTTATTTTCCAGCATGGGCCGTCCCTTACCCTTTGTCTCGATCGGACGTCCCCACTCGCCGCTCTCGGCGGAGCCTTTGCATGAACCGTCAAAATCGCGCAAGCAAATCTTGTGCATCCGTGAAAATCTGCTTGATTTTTTCATGAGCTTGATTTCTCATGAAATTTGCCGGTGATTTTTCATAAAGAGAGCGTTTTGCCTTCGACTACCGCAAGAACATTGCAGGGACCTGACGAACGCGTGCTGGCTGGCGACATCAGGGCCCTGCGCAAGGCGCGCGGGCTGACGCTCGCCGAGATCGGCCTGAAGCTAGGCCGTTCGGTCGGCTGGGTCAGCCAGGTCGAACGTGGCCTGTCGACGCCGTCGCTCGGTGACCTCAGGGCCTTCGCCGAACTGTTCGGCGTGCCGATCAGCCTGTTCTTCAGCCATGACGTACCTGTCGAAAGCGAGCGCGGCGTGGTCGTGCGCGCCGGCAGGCGCCGCACGCTTGGCACAAGCGAATCCGGCCTGGTGGAGGAGCTTCTGTCGCCCGATCTCGGCGGTAGCTTCGAGATGGTGCGTTCGGTCTTCGCGCCGGGCGCGGAACTGAAGGCCGAGGCGCAGCGTCCGACCGAGGAAGCCGGATACGTCGCGTCCGGACTGTTCGACATCGAGATCGGAGGTGTCTGGCATCGGCTTGGCGAGGGCGACTCCTTTCGCTTCGAAGGCAAGCCCTACCGCTGGCGCAATCCGGGTGCCGAGCCGGCAATTGTCATCTGGGTGGTTTCACCACCCGTCTATTGAGTTCAAGTTTGGAGAAGAACATGGCGGGTTTGCCGAGCACGGCGCGCGTGGTGATCATCGGAGGCGGCGCCGTCGGCACCTCCGCGCTCTATCATCTCGCCAAGGCGGGCTGGACCGACTGCGTGCTGCTTGAAAAGAACGAGCTGACCTCCGGCTCGACCTGGCATGCCGCCGGCAACGTGCCGACCTTCTCCTCGTCCTGGTCGCTGATGAACATGCAGCGCTATTCGACCGAGCTTTATCGCGGGCTGGCCGACGCGGTCGACTACCCCATGAACTATCACGTCACCGGCTCGCTTCGCCTTGCCCACTCGCTCGAGCGCATGCAGGAATTCCAGCGCGCCAAGGGCATGGGCCTCTACCAGGGTATGGACATAGACATTGTCGGTGTCGACGAGATCCAGCGTCGCTATCCCTTCATCGAGACGCATGAGCTGAAAGGCGCGCTCTACGACCCGAGCGACGGCGACATCGATCCGGCGCAACTCACCCAGGCGCTGGCCAAGGGTGCGCGCGACATGGGCGCGAAGATCATCCGCTTCTGCCCGGTCACAGGCGTGCGCCGCGAGAACGACGAGTGGGTGGTCGAGACGGCACAGGGCGAGATCCGCTGCGAGATCGTCGTCAATGCCGCCGGCTACCGCGCCGCCGAAGTCGGCCGGATGTTCGGCCGCGACGTGCCGATGATGGTGATGAGCCATCAGTACATCCTGTTCGAGGAGATCCCCGAACTCGCGGCATGGTCGAAGGAACAAGGCAAGAAGCTGCCGCTGCTGCGCGACGTCGACACCTCCTACTATCTGCGCCAGGAGAAGAACGGCATGAATCTCGGCCCCTATGAGCGCAATTGCCGCGCGCATTGGGCCACCCACAATGACCCGATGCCGGAGGACTTTTCCTTCCAGCTGTTCCCCGACGATCTCGACCGGCTGGAACATTATCTGGCCGACGCCGTCGCCCGCGTGCCGATCCTTGGCACGGCCGGCCTGTCCAAGGTGATCAACGGGCCGATCCCCTACACGCCGGACGGCAATCCGCTGATCGGTCCGATGCCTGGCGTTCCCAATGCCTTCGAGGCCTGCGTCTTCACCTTCGGCATCGCCCAGGGTGGCGGCGCCGGCAAGGTGCTGGCCGAATGGGTGACCGAGGGCCGGACCGAATGGGACATGTGGTCGTGCGACCCGCGCCGCTTCACTTCCTATGCCGCGGCGCCGGACTATTGCGTCGCCAAGGGCATGGAGATCTACGGCAACGAATACGCCATCCAGTTCCCGCGCCATGCCTGGCCGGAAGGCCGCGACCGCAAGCTGTCGCCGATCCACGATCGCATCAAGGCGCTCGGTGGCCGCTTCGATGCCTATAATGGCTGGGAGCGCGCCACCTGGTACGCGCAGGACGGCGATGACATTTCCGAGGAAGCCACGCTGACCTTCCGCCGCGACGGGCCATGGCAGCATCGTGTGCGCGAGGAATGCCTGGCCGTGCGTGACGCTGCCGGCATTTTGGACCTGCCTGGGTTCTCGCGCTTCAATCTCGATGGTCCCGGTGCCGCCGAATGGCTGAGCCTGCAGGTCACCGGACTGGTGCCGAAGCCAGGCCGCATCGGTCTCGTCTATTTCGCCGACGACAAGGGCCGCATCGTCACCGAAATGTCCGTCGTGCGTCACGACGAGAACCTGATGACGCTGATCACCGCGGCGGTCGCGCAGTGGCATGATTTCGAATGGCTGAAGTCGCGCATGCCCAAGGACGCACCGTTCAAGCTGATCGACCGGACCGAGGAATTCTCGACCC
>NZ_RZQA01000295.1:0-6793 GCF_004022915.1 Mesorhizobium sp. M7A.F.Ca.US.006.04.2.1 | reverse complement strand
ATCTCGAAGTGCGCCCTGCGCACAGCGGCGCTAACCCTTGCTATTGCAGCCACAAGCGCCACGGTGGCTTCGGCTGCCGACAAAATCACCATCATCGTCGGCGGCATGGAAAAGCAGATCTATCTGCCTGCCGTGCTCACCCAGCAGCTCGGCTACTTCAAGGACCAGGGGCTCGATGTCGAACTGCTCAACTCGCGCGCCGGGGTCGAGGCCGAAAATGAACTGCTGGCCGGTGCCGTCCAAGGCGTTGTCGGCTTCTACGATCACACCGTCGACCTGCAGTCGAAGGGCAAATACATCCAGTCGATCGTCCAGTTCAGCCAAGCGCCCGGTGAGGTCGAGCTGGTCTCCGCCAAGCACCCGGAGATCAAGTCGCCCGCCGATTTCAAGGGCGCCACGCTCGGCGTCACCGGTCTCGGCTCCTCGACCGATTTCCTGACCCAGTATCTTGCCGTGCGCAGCGGCCTGAAGCCCGGCGACTACACGCTGCTGCCGGTCGGCGCCGGCAACACCTTCATCGCCGCCGTCAAGCAGGACCAGATCCAGGCCGGCATGACCACCGAGCCGACCATCGCCAAACTGCTCAAGACCGGCGAGGCAAGCATCCTGGTCGACATGCGCACGCCTGAAAAGACCAAGGAAGCGCTGGGCGGCGACTATCCGGCGGCGTCCTTCTATGTCCAGTCCTCCTGGCTGGAAGGCCACAAGGATGAGGCACAGAAGCTCGCCAATGCCTTCGTCAAGACGATGAAATTCATCGCCACGCATTCGGCCGAAGAGATCGCCGACAAGATGCCGAAGGATTATTATGCCGGCAACCGGGACCTTTACGTGCAGGGGCTGGCCGGCGGCAAGGCGATGTTCACGCCGGATGGCCGCATGCCGGCCGATGGTCCGCCGACCGTGCTCAAGGTTCTCTCGACATTCTCGAAGAGCCTGCAAGGCAAGCAGATCGACCTGTCGAAGACCTACACGACCGAATTCGTCGACGCTGCCAAATAGCGGCGCCAGCCTACCACTCGTTGAATAACAAGGACTTGCGCCGGCTGCTTGAATCAAGAAGGCAGCGGCGCGGCCTCCCGAACACCTGGAGATCCGTGGCACTGCCGCGGGCTCCCTTGCCCCATTGCGACAGGAGTGCGCCATGCAAGTGCAACCCATGGCGGCCGAGAAGCTGTCTCAGGCCGCGCCACAAGCCGACGCCGCGATCGCCATCGATGATGTGACCTTGCGTTTCGTCACGCCCGACGGGCACATGATGACGGCGATCCGCGATTTCACGATGACCGTGGCGCGCGGCGAGTTCGCCTGCGTCGTCGGGCCGACCGGCTGCGGCAAGTCGACGACGCTCAACCTGGTCACCGGCCTGTTGCGGCCGACGACCGGCAATGTCCGCGTCATGGGCACGCCGGTCACCGATATCAGCCGGGACATCGGCTTTGTCTTCCAGGCGGATGCGCTGTTTCCCTGGCGCAGTGTCATCGACAATGTCGCCGCCGGTCCACTTTATCGCGGCACGCCAAAGGCGCAGGCCTACGACCGCGCCCGCGACTGGATCGCCCGCGTCGGCCTCGGCCGCTTCGAGAAGCACTATCCGCACCAGCTTTCGGGCGGCATGCGCAAGCGCGTCGCGCTGGCGCAGACCTTCATCAACCAGCCCAAGATCCTTTTGATGGACGAGCCGTTCAGCGCGCTCGACATGCAGACGCGCACCGCCATGCAGGACGAATTGCTGGATCTGTGGTCGGAGCAGAAATCCTCGGTTGTCTTCGTCACCCACGACCTAGAGGAGGCGGTGGCGCTGGCCGACAAGGTCTATGTGCTCACCGCTGGGCCGGGCACGGTCAAGAGCGTCTACCGCATCGACCTGCCGCGCCCGCGCGTCATGGCCGACATCCGCTACGACCCGAACTTCGTCGAGATTGCCAAGGTGATCTGGAACGATCTGCGCGAGGAAGTGCAGCTCGGCCAGAGCCGGACCTTGCAGACCGGACATTGAAAGGAGAAACAGCATGACCGCAATCTCTCCGACCGCCAACCAGGCCGCCGTCCGCGATGCTTCCATCGCCGTTGCCGAAGCCCGGGCGAGGGCAAGGCTGCGCCGCCGCCACGCGCTTGTCATCTCCTTGCGCCTGGCGATCCTGGTCGTCTTCCTTGGCCTGTGGGAACTCGGCGCCGACTACAACATCATCGACCCGTTCTTCTTCGCCAGCCCTTCTGGCATCTGGCAGCAGATCTGGTCGTGGATCACCGAAGGCACCTCGCAAGGCCCACTCTGGCTGCAGATCTACGTGACGCTGGAGGAAACCTTCCTCGGCTTTGTCATCGGTGCCCTTGGCGGCATCGCCGCCGGCATCATCCTCGGCCGCAATCGGCTGTTGGCGGATGTCTTTTCGATCTACATCAAGATCGCCAATTCGGTGCCGCGCGTCGTGCTCGGCTCGGTGTTCATCATCGCGCTCGGCCTCGGCATGGCGTCCAAGGTGGCGCTTGCCGTGGTGATGGTGTTCTTCGTTGTTTTCGCCAACGCCTTCCAGGGTGTGCGCGAGGCCGACAGGGCAATGATCGCCAATGCCCAGATCCTTGGCGCCTCGCCGTTCCAGATCACCCGCACCGTCATCATTCCTTCGGCGATGAGCTGGATCCTCGCCAGCCTGCATGTCAGCTTCGGCTTCGCGCTGGTCGGCGCGGTGGTCGGCGAGTTCCTCGGCGCCAAGCAAGGCATGGGCCTGCTGATCTCGACCGCGCAGGGCGCCTTCAACGCCAATGGCGTGTTCGCCGCGATGATCATCCTGGCTGTCATGGCGCTGGTGGTGGAGTTCATCATCACCCGCTTCGAGAACTATGTCGTGAAGTGGCGGCCGGCGCCGTTCAACGAGCAGGGAACGTGATCGGTCAGACCAGGGGCAGCCTGACCGGTCAGGCCAGCGGCAGCCTGACCTCAACCAACAGACCGCCGGCCGCGCCATCCCCAAGGGTGACGCGGCCGCCGGCATTTTCGACGACCTCGCGTACAATGGCGAGTCCCAGCCCGCTGCCTTCCTCGGTCGAACCGGCAATACGGTAGAAGCGCTCGAAGACATGGTCTCGCTCGTCCGCCGGAATGCCAGGCCCGTCGTCGGCGACCGTCAGCACGGCTTCGCCGTCGATGGCCGCCAGCTTCACCGTGACACTGCCCTCAGCCCGGGAGTAGCGCAGCGCGTTGTCGACGAGGTTGACGATCATCTCGCGCAGCATGGTGCCGTCGCCGATGACCGGAACGGGGCCAGCCTCCTCGAGGCCGAGATCTATTTTGCGATCGATGGCCGTTGGCGCCAGGGTTTCCAGCACGTGCCGGGCGGCTTCCGCCAGGTCAATGCGGTCGGCGCGCGGCCGCCGGCTGCCTGGCTCGGCGCGTGACAGGGTCAAGAGCTGTTCGGCCAGCCGCGCCAGTTTGCCGGAACTCGCCTGCAGCGCCACCAGCGCCTCCTGGCGGGCATCGGCGGCACTTTCGCGAAGCGCATAGCTTGCCTGTGTCGACAGCAGCGCCAGGGGCGTGCGCAGCTGGTGCGCCGCATTGGCGATGAAGCGGCGTTGCGCCGCCATCTGCGCCCGCACGCGCTCCATGTAGGCGTTGAGGGCGTCGATCAGCGGGCGGATCTCGCTTTGCGCACCGGGCACTTCGACGGGGTCAAGGTCGCTGCGGTTTGGCGAGCGTACCGCATCGCGCAGCCGGATCAACGGCGCCAGGCCGCGACGCAAGCCGAGCAGCACGAACACGCCGGCAATCGCCACCAGCGCCAGTTGCTGGGCAAAGGCGCTGAACCAAAGCTGTTTGACCATGGCGTCATGGCCGGCAAGGGTGACGCCCACGGTGACTGATATTGGCGAGTCGTTGCCGGCGCCGATCACCGCATGGCCAAGGGTCAGGAGCCGCAGCTGGTGATCGCGGTAAGCGGCCTCGACACTGGCATGCTGCGGCGCTTCGGGCAGGTCGGGATATCCGGTCAGCAGCCGCCCGCCGGCTGTCTCGACGCGATAGTAGACGCTGTCGCGGTCGCCGGTGTCGAACATCTCGATCGCCGCCGGGGGCACCGTGGCATCGAGCACGCCGTCGACCATGGCGACCTGCTCGGCAATCGCCCGCGCCGATCCGACGAGCATCCGGTCGGTGACCAGGTCCGCGGTCGCCAGTGCGTTGCGCTGGCTGGTCCACAGGTTGATGGTCGCGAGCCCGGCAAGCGGCAGCACCACCCATGCCAGCAATTGCAGGCGGAGGCTGTTGATCCTCATGGCGCCAGGATCGTCACGGCGCCAAATCGTCTTGGCGCAAGAGGTAACCGAGACCACGCAGTGTGGCGATCTGGACCCGCGACCCTTCGAGCTTCTTGCGCACGCGGTGCACGTAGATCTCGATGGCGCTGGGATCGGCGTCGGTCTCGAAATCGTAGATCGCGGCCGACAATGCCGCCTTGCTCACCGTGCGTCCGGCCTTGACCATCAATTGCTCAAGCACGGCATGCTCGCGCGGTGTCAGCGCCAGCGCCTCGCCGGCAAGCGAAAACAGCCGCGTGTTGGTGTCGAAGACGAGATCACCGCAGGCAACGACCGGCGCGGTGCGGTCATTGGCACGGCGCAATTGCGCGCGGATTCGTGCTTCGAGCTCTTCGATCTGGAAGGGCTTGGCCAGATAGTCGTCGGCGCCTTCATTGAGCCCTTTGACCCGACCGTCGAGACTGGCATTGGCGGTCAGCACGATCACCGGCACCCGGTTGCCGCGCGTCCGCAACATTCGCAGCACCTCCAGCCCGCTCATGCGCGGCAGCGCAAGGTCGAGGATGACAAGCGCGTGGTCACCGGCGGCGAGCGCGTGTTCGACATCCTCGCCATCATGGACGATGTCGACGACATAGTTCGCCTGACGCAGGGTCTTGCCCAGCCAATCCGCCAGCTCGCGATTGTCTTCTACAAGCAGCAACCGCATTTCTATCGCTGTCCTGGGGTGCAGGTCACCCGGATTTCCGCCCACTTCTTCAACTGGCGCCGCCAAGTCGCGCCCGATTGATGATCGTGCACAAGCGATAATCTCGATCCAACCGCAAGGCAAATGGAGGAGATCCAGAAGTTCAGATGGTGCGCAATCGTTTCAAACCGAACCGTTCAGTTCGATTTCTGTTGACGCACTGTGTAGCAGATGGTGAACGCCGGCCTGGCGAGCGGTCGCGCCTGGTGATGGGCGTTATCGATTAACTGTCTGATTTCAAACAGTTAAATTATGACCGCTGAGGCCCTGTGTCAAATTTCAAGGCCTGGATTCGAGCCGCGGGGGAACATCTTCGTGATTGGAATCCGCGGCAGGGCGAGCCCATCTCGGGGTGGTCCGAGCGACGCGAAATTCCTCCCAAGGGCACGCCACTAGACGGACATGACAAATACTGGAGTAATTAAAATGACCAAGATCGCTCTTACCGCCGCCGCCATCCTCGTTGCCACGGGCACTGCTTTTGCCGGCAGCGACAATTATGGCTCGGCCAACGCCAATCAGCCTGCCGTCGCTGTCGACCATTCGGCCACTGCTTCGGTCTCCAAGTCGACGCAAACCGTCCAGGCCCCCGCTTCGCAGGGCGCTGACCGCAACCTCTTCGGCCGCTAATCGCGACTGCCGATATCGACCCAATCTTGAACTCAGGAGTAATTAAAATGACCAAGATCGCTCTTACCGCCGCCGCCATCCTCGTTGCCACGGGCACCGCTTTTGCCGGCAGCGACAACTACGGCTCTTACAATGCCAACCAGCCTGTTGCGAACCAGTCCGTGTCCGACATCGACACCACGCACACCGGCTCGATCCCGAAGTCCGTAAAGACGCAGGGTGATGCCAATGCCAACGTGCCGGCTCAGTCGGGCCAGGGCATCTGGGGTCGTTGATTTCTGAAGTCTGCGACCACAAAGAGCGGTGGGCCTTGCCCGCCGCTCTTATTTTTTATGCATGAGCAGGATTTCGGCCGACGGCATCGGTGTCGGAGCGCCGATCGTAAATCGAACCAGCTGGTTCAATTTATGTTGACGAATCGTGAACGGATGGCGAGCGCTGGCTCGATGAACCGCCGCATCATGCGTCAGGCACCCTCCTTATAAGCGTCTGAGATAAATTGATAAAACAGGGTGAGCTCAATCCCTTGGCCGACGTTCGAGGTCCCGATGCCGCGCGTGAGGGAACGTCTTCGTGATTGGAAGTCGGCGCACGAAAAACCCAGATCGAGGCTGTCCGAGCGACGCGAAATTTCCTCCCCAGGGGCACGCCACTAGACGGACAGAATCAGGAATACCGGAGTAAATAGAATGAACAGGATCGCTCTTACCGCCGCCGCCATCCTCGTTGCCACTGGTGCCGCTTTTGCCGGCAGCGACAACTATGGTTCGGACAATGTCAATCAGCCGGCCGTCACCTCGCACGCGGTCAATGTCGACCACAGCTACACGGCTTCGACCCACAGGCAGGTCAAGCACCGCGACCTCACGCTGACGCCCGATTCGGTCCAGCCGGAATCCGGCCAGGGCAACTGGGGAAACTGACGGCTCAAGCGGGTGTGCGGCGGGTTTGGCCTGCCGCACCTGCCATGGACACTAGCCGCCCAGGTCCTTGGGCCGCAAGCAATGTGTCAGCCGGGCGGGGGACACGACGGACCAATCGCCTTTGAAGACCACCCGGGCGAGGGCTGCCGTCGGGAATTTTTCCTCAAGTCTCGCGATCGCCTTGGCGTCTGACCCCGGCCCGGCAAGCTGTCTGGCCAACTGCTCCAGGCCCGGATTG
>NZ_RZQA01000294.1:0-6807 GCF_004022915.1 Mesorhizobium sp. M7A.F.Ca.US.006.04.2.1 | reverse complement strand
GGCCATGGCCGAAGCGCCGATCAAAGTCACCAGCGTTTTGAGACGTCGGTGATGATCGCAGTGGTCATCGTGCTGATCATCCTGGTCTGCGGCATCCAATGGGTGGGGGATCGGTTGGCGGCGAGGCTGGATAGACGGGGGTGATTGTTAGGCCGACGAACTAGGCGATGATGTCTTCTATCAGTGCTTGCAATGACGCTTCTGAACCGCTGAAACTGTCGATCATGGCTTGAATGACGCGATCCCGTTCAAGGATGTCGTCATTGAATATCAGGCCCGCGTGCTCGGCGAGCATCGCAAGGAAGGTGAGCTGGGTTCGGCCGTTGCCTTCGCGAAACGGATGCACGGCGTTGATCTCCGCGACGATGTGCGCCAGATGCTTCGCAAAGCTGGTGCCGTCGAGATGAGCTAAGCGGTCGGGATTGCCGAGTTCGCGAAAGACCCGCGCCATCTCGGTGGCGATGTGTTCGGGATAGCGGAACCAATTGCCGGCCTTGCCGATGCGGATGGTGCGCGGCTGACCGGCCCAGCCACACATCCTGGAACAGGTGCCGGTGCAGGCCGAGATAGTGACGGTAGTCGAGTTCGCCTGCCGGCAATGGCTCGTCAGCGCGAGTCAGGAACAGCGCGAGCTCGACTTCATCAAGCTCAGCCTGGTCGCGGATGTCCAACAGGTTAATGAGCACCGTCGTGCCGGGGTAGCACAGCGGATCGAACTCAGCGGCGTAGACCAACGTCTATTTCTTCTTGCGGATTTCTTCCTTGATGAGCGAACGCCGCTCATCACCGGACAGTCCGTGTCGTACGCCTAGGGCGAGTAATTTCGCCATGCGAGGCGATAAGGTCATGCCTTCCACGGCGCTGATTTTCTCGCCGCGCTCGCTGGTCAGCACGAACTGGCCGGTCTTGGCTGAACGACTGGCTCTTGAGCTAGGAGACTTCATTTCGAGACAATATCATAACCATTGAGGAGAGACCAAAATGATTTCCAGGGTAAGCCCAGTTAGCCGCGCAACCTCCCCCCCTCGGGATCGAAGAACGGTATCGGCGCCACGACCGCGCGGGTCGGCCTGCCGTCGATGTCGATGCTGAGTTCGGTGCCAATCGCGGTGAAAGGCAGCCGCAGGTGCGCCGTGGCCAGCACCTTGCCCAGGGAATAGCCGTGATCGCTGTAGGTGACGATGCCAGCGTCCTCGCCATCGGCCAGGACCCTGGCATCGGTGGCGGCCGGCGTGTCGCCGTCGAGGATCAGGCCGACCCATTGCTCGTCGAGGCCCTTGTCGCGAACCTTGAGCAACGCTTGCCGGCCGACGAAATCGCCCTTGTCGAACTTGATCCAGCGGTCGAGCCCGACATGGAACGGGGTGCGGCTCTCATCCATGTCGATGCCGTGCGCCGGATAGGCCTTTTCCAGGCCCAGCGTGAACATTGCCAGCACGCCATAGGGTTTCAGGCCAAAGTCCCGGCCGGTCCGCATCAGCGCATCCCAGACCGAAGCGGCCTCGTCGGCCGGCACGAACAATTCGAAGCCGAGCTCGCCGGTGACCCCGGTGCGCGAGATCAGCACCCGCGTGCCGTTGATGTGGCCTGACGTGAACGACCAGCGCTTCAGTCCATCTAGATCGGCATCCGCAATCAACGCTTTCAGCAGTTCGCGCGAGCGCGGGCCCTGGATGGTCGGGAAGGCGATGGCTGCGGTTATGTCGGTGACATAGGCTTTGCGACCCTGCGCGTGATGCAACAGCCAGGGCAGCATCTTCAGGCGGTTGACCGAGCCGGTTACCAGCATGAAGTGCTCCGGACCCAACCGAAACACGGTGAGGTCGTCCATGATGCCGCCATCCTCGCGGCAGACGGTGGAATAGCGGACCTGGCCCGGTTTCATGGCCGCGGCATCATTGACGATGACGTGGTTGACCAGCGCCTCGGCGTCCGGCCCCTTGATGTCCATCTTGCCCATGGTGCTGAGATCCTGCACGCCGACATTTTTGCGGGTGTTCAGGTGCTCGTCGGCAATGCCGGAATAAGTTTTGGCCGAGATGAAATCGCCCCCGACACGACCCATGGTCGCGCCCAGCCCGACGATGCTGCTGTAGAAAGGGGAACGCCGCTCAGCCAAGGAAGTCTCCATCATTCAAGAAAAACGGCAGCGCCAGCCGGCGCTGCCGGAAGGCATCTGTTGTCGTTCTCAGCTGCCGTAGACGTCGAAGGAAAAGTACTTGTCGTTGATTTCCTTGTACTTGCCATTGGCGCGCAGCGCGTCGATGGCCGCATTGAGCTTGTCGGCCAGTTCCTTGTTGCCCTTTTGCAGGGCGATGCCGACGCCGGGGCCGTGTATGGCCGGATCGGCGGTCAGCGTGCCGAGCAGCTTGCAGCAGGCGCCGTCTGGCTTCTTCAGCCACTCGGTCAAGATGATCGAGCCGTCCATCATCGCGTCGAGGCGGCCATTGGCCATGTCGGTGCGGGCATCGTCGCCCGTCGGATAGGCCTTGACCGTCGAGCCTTCATATTTCTGGTCGGCGAATTTCTGGTGGATGGTCGCGGTCTGCACCCCGAGCGCCTTGCCTTTCAGGTCGTCCGGCGAGGTGCCTGATATGGTCGAATCCTTGGGCACGGCGATGGCCGGCGGCGTCTGGTAGTATTTGTGGGTGAACTCGACCTTCTCGGCTCGCTCCGGCGTGATAGTGATGTTGATGATGGCGTCGAACTTGCCGGCCTGCAGCGCCGGTATGGAACCATCGAAATCCTGCACGCTGAACTCACATTCGGACTTCATCTCGGCGCACAGCGCCTTCCCCAAGTCGATGTCGAAGCCGCCCAGCGTGCCGTCGGCGCTGGCGTAGTTGAAGGGCGGATAAGCGCCTTCGGTGCCGATCCTGAGTTTTTTGTCCTGGGCGGAGGCGGCACCCGTGGCAAGGGTGAGGGCGACGGAAGCGGCAAGCACGAAACGACCGAAAAGACGCATGTTCGAGATCCCCGTTGAAAGCGGGAAGTCTACGGTCTTCCAGGCGCGCGGCGGAGACGGAAACGACATGCGCTGCGGCGATCACGGCGCGGCGAGCAGACCAGGCGAGCGATCGGTGATGTGTTAGCCGACGCGCTGCTTGTCGGTGGCCATCTGGTCGATGGCCAACTCCCCGGCCGAGAGGACAACGCCAAACTTTTCGGTGGCTTCCTCTGATGTGTAGTACCCCAGCGCCACGTCGCGCAGCACAAGATCGGCATCGCGCTGCAGCGGATCGCCATAGCCGCCGCCGCCCGGCGTGCCGACGCGCACGCGGTCGCCGGCCTTGAGCGCAATGTCCTGTTCTTTGGACAAATGCGGCGGCACGTGTTCCTCGCCGTTGCGGAAGACGGTCACCGTGTTGACGGCGCCGTCCTTGCCGCCAAGCGCGCCCTGCGGGCCGAACCGGCCATGGTCCATGACGAAGGAAGCGCGGGCGTCGCCGCGCAGGATTTCCACCTCATAGGCGAGGCCGAAACCGCCGCGATGCTTGCCGGCGCCGCCGGAGCCTTCACGCAAGGCGTAGTGGCGGTAGAGCACCGGGAATGCCTGTTCCATGATCTCGACCGGCGGCGACTTGGAGATGCCGATGGTCGAGCAGCCATTGGTCAGGCCGTCATGGCCTGAATTGCCGCCATAACCGCCGCCGGAGATCTGGTACATGACGTAGTCGCGGCCGCGTGCCGGGTCGTTGCCGCCGAGTGCGAAATTGCCGCTGGAACCGGCGGGTGCGGCGGTCACCTTGTCCGGCAGCGCCTGCACCATCGCCGCGAACACCGCCTCGGCGATGCGCTGCGACACCTCGGCGGCGCAGCCCGAGACGGGCCGCGGATATTTGGCGTCGAGGAACGTGCCTTCCGGCCGCTTGACGATCAGGGGTTCAAACGCGCCGGCGCTGATCGGCACATCCGGGAAAATGTGGCGCATGGCGAGATAGACCGAGGATAGGGTCGTCGCCAGCACGCTGTTCATCGGCCCGGCGCAGGGCTTTGACGAGCCGGTGAAATCGAAGGTCAGCGTGTCGCCCTGTTTTTCGACGCCGAGCGCGATGATCAGCGGCTCGTTGACCACCCCATCGGAATCGACAAACGCCTTGGAATGGTAGGTGCCGTCGGGAATGGCTGAGATGTTGGCGCGCATCTGTTCGGCGGCACGGCGGCGCAGTTCGGCGATCGCCGCGACAACAGTTTCGTCACCGTAACGATCCAGGATTCCATTCAGCCGATCCTGGCCGATCAGCAGTGCGGCGGCCTGGGCCCTGATATCGCCGATGCGCTGGTCGGCGACGCGGATGTTGGAGCAGATGATGGCGTAGATTTCCGGATCGAGCACGCCCTTCTTGAACAGTTTTACGGGCGGCAGTCGCAGGCCTTCCTGCTCCACGGCAGTCGCCGAGGCTGAAAATCCGCCCGGCACCGAGCCGCCAATGTCGGGCCAATGGCCGGTGTTGGATAGCCAGCAGAAAATCTTGCCGTCCCGGTAGACCGGCATGGCGAAGCGCACATCCATCAGATGGGTGCCGCCGAGATAGGGGTCGTTGACGACGTAGATGTCGCCTGGTTCCGGCGGCAGGCAACGGCCGTCGGCGATCATCTCGATCACCGTCCTGGTCGAATACTGCATGACACCGACGAACACCGGCAGGCCCTGGCTGCCTTGCGCGATCAGCGAACCGTCGACAGCCGAATAGATTCCGTCGGAACGGTCATTGGCCTCGGCGATGACCGGCGAGAAAGCGGCGCGAGAGAACGTAAGGTCCATCTCGTCGCAGACCTGCTGCAGGGCCGCCTGGAGGACCGAAAGGGTGATGGCGTCGAGCTTTGCCATATCAGGCCTCGCCAATGTCGATGATGATGTTGCCGTCAGCGTCGCTGCGTGCGCGGTCGCCGGGTTCGAGCACGGTGGTGGCATCCATCTGTTCGAGGATCGCCGGGCCTTCGATGATAGCATCGAGCGGCAGCTTTTCACGCGCATATACGGGCGTGTCGTGCCAACGGCCGGCATACCAGACCGGCCGGATTTCGCGCCGCGCCTCGTCCAGCGTTGCTGCGCGCCCCGCCGGATCGATCAGGCGCGACAGATCGATCGCCAGACGCACGCCGGTGACCGATGTATTGAGATTGACGAGATTGGCTCGGATTTCCGGCAGCTCGACCTTGAAGCGGGCGAAATAGGCCTTTTCGAAAAGCTGCTGCAGCGTTGCCCGGGTCACCGAGGAGGACGGCAGCGCCACGTTGATGATGTGGGTCTGGCCGACGAACTGCATGTCGGCGGAGTGGGTGACGCGGATCGTCTCCGGCTTTACCGCTTCCTTGCCGATCAGTTCCTCGCCTTCGTTTCGGTGCCGTTCCAATACCGCGTGAAGATGCGTTTCGTCGAGCACCGACACCGGCTGGTTGATGGTGTTGACGAAGTCGTGGCGCAGGTCGGCAACGACGCAGCCGAGCGCGTTGGTGATGCCTGGACGCGCCGGCACCAACACCTTGGGCAGGCCGAGTTCGCGCGCCAGGGCAGTCGCATGCAGCGGCCCGGCGCCGCCGAAGGCGAACAGCGCGAAATCGCGGGGGTCATGACCGCGTGACACCGAGACCATGCGGATGGCGCCGGCCATCTTCATGTTGCCGAGCCGCAGCACCGCGCCCGCCGCCTCGACGCCGGAAAGGCCGGTCGGCTTGCCGATTTTCTCCTCGAAGATGCCGGTGACGCGCTCTGATGTGACCGGGTTTTCGACTGCCAGCAGCTTCTTCGGCGCCAGCCGGCCGAGCACCAGATTGGCGTCGGTGATGGTCGGCTCGAGGCCGCCGCGCCCGTAGCAGATCGGGCCGGGATTGGCGCCCGCACTTTCCGGGCCGATCTGGATCAGGCCGGCCGCGTCGACGCGGGCGATCGAGCCGCCGCCGGCGCCGACCGTGTGCACCGCCACCATCGGCACATGGATCGGCATGGCATATTCGATCTCGATCTCGTTCGAGACGGCCGGCTCGGCATTGCGGATCAGCGCCACGTCGGTCGAAGTGCCGCCCATGTCGTAGGTGACGAGGTTTTCGAAGCCGGCACGTTTTCCGGTGTAGGCGGCGGCGATGACACCCGAGGCCGGACCGGACATGACAGTCTTGGCCGATTCACGTGTGACGAAGCGGGCCGAGATCATGCCGCCATTGCCGTTCATGATCAGGAAGTCGCGGGCATAGCCTTTTGCAGCCAGTTCCTTGCGCAGCCGCTCGACATAGCGCTCGAGGATCGGCTGCACCGAGGCGTTGACCGAAGCGGTGACGCCGCGCTCGAACTCGCGCGCCTCCGACAGCAGCGCATGGCCTGCCGTGATGTAGCCGTTCGGCCAGAGCTCGGCGGCAATTTCGGTGGCGCGCCGCTCGTGCGCCGGATTGGCGTAGGAATGCAGGAAATGGATGACGAGGGATTCGCAACCGGCCGCGATCAGCGTCTGCACCGCCTCGCGCATTTCGGCCTCGTCGAGCGGTGTGCGTATCGCACCCGACGCTTCGACGCGCTCCGACACTTCGAGCCTGAGATTGCGCGGGATGATCGGCACGAAGCTGCCGGTCATGCCATAGGCCTGCGGCCGCGTGCGCCGGCCAAGCTCGATCACGTCGCGAAAACCGCGCGTGGTGATCATGCCGGTTTTCGCCAGCCGGCGTTCGAGCACCGCATTGGTGGTGGTGGTCGTGCCATGCACGATGAGGTCGATGCCGTCGATCGGAAATCCGGTGGCGCCGAGCGCCGAAACGACACCGAAGGCCTGGTTGTCGACCGTGGTCGGCGTCTTGGCCAGATACACCCTGCCG
>NZ_RZQA01000293.1:0-6823 GCF_004022915.1 Mesorhizobium sp. M7A.F.Ca.US.006.04.2.1 | reverse complement strand
ATTCTGCCTGCCGCACCGGACGGCCGACCGGGCCCATGATGCCAACCTTCATGCTGGGCGCGGCCTGCATGGCCCAGGCGGAGCCGACGCTCTCGCCGGGATGGATCAGGAAGTCGACATCGATGATGCCCTTTTCCACGTCAAGCGCGCGGATGGTGTAGACGCGCGCCACCGGGCGCCGGTCGTCGGTGGGCCAGACCGGTAAGCCATTGCCGCCCAGCACCGGCCACAGCGGATCGGGGACGTCCCTGGTCGGAAACAGCATGCGGATATGCATGCCGCCGAACTTGGCGAAGCGCGAGAGATTCTCGCCGGCCAGACGAATGCGGCGCATATTCGGAGTGAGGTCGCGAACATCGGTCACCACCATCTCGCGGAACTGGGCGAGGCTGGTTTCGCCTGAGAGATCGCCGGTCCAGACGATCTCGGGGTTTTCCTCCTTGGCGTAGACCTGTACGGCTGTGGCGAGCAGGTCCTTGATACGGGCGAGCCCGTCGCGGGCGGCAGCATTGGCCCGCATCACCAGCCGCTCCATGTCGAACGAGGCGCCGCCGAAGGCAAAGCGGAAATCGATGCGCTGTCCCTGATGCGAAGCATCGGCCTCGAAGCTCCGCAGCCTGTCGGAGATGCTGTCCATGTAGTCCGGCAGACGCCGCAGGTTGAGCCGTGCCTCGCAGGCCAGTTCACGCACCGATGCTTCGTTCATTGTCAGCCTCCGATCCTGCCGGTGAGGGCCACCTTGAAGGTGCGGCCCTTGCCCTGTTCTGTTGCCGCCGAGGTCGACCATGCGCTTTGCGGATCGGTGTAGGCGGTGTTGAAGATGTTATCGACGCCGAAATCGAGCTTGAGGTTGTCGTTGACGCGCCAGTTGGCGAAGACATTGACCAGATCGAAACCGTCATCGACGACCGGCACGGCGTTGGGATTGGTGCGGCTGGTGCGGGTGATCTTGCCGACGCTGAGATATTGCGCGCCGACGGTGAGCTGGTCCTCCAGCATGCGGAAGCCGATCGTGGCCGAGAAGCGGTCGAGCGGCGTGTTGTTCAACGCCTGGCCGGAATAGACGCCGCTGACGACCTTGGCGTCGATCAGCGCGCCGGAGAGGTTCACGAAACCCCAGCCATAATCATAAACCATCTCGGCCTCTACGCCCTTCAGGCGTGCGTCGCCGATGTTGATTGCCGTGCGCGGCAGCACGGTGAGGTCGACGTCGATGTAATCCTCGACGTCAGTGTGGAAAACGTTGACCTTGGCGCGCAGCCGATCACCCGCCGTCAGCACATCGTCATATTTCACGTTGACGCCGGCCTCCCAGTTCTTTGCCATCTCGGGCTGCAGCAGAAGATTGGGCCGATATGTATCACCGCCGCCATGCGCGCCGCCGCCACGGAAGACATCCTGCAGACCCGGCGCCCGGTAGCCTTCGGAATAGGTGCCATAGAGCTGGAAGCCATCGAATGGCGTGACGCCGACGGTGAGGCGCGGCGACCAACGATCGCCGGAGATCGAGGCTTCCTGCGGTGACGGGATGCGCGTCTCGCCATCGAGCTGGTAACCGTCATAGCGCATCGCCGCGATGACCTGCAGCCAATCCTCGTAATCGCCCTGCCACTGCAGGAAGCCGCCATAACCCTGCTGTTGGCCAGCGCCGAAATGCGCCGCTTCCGAGGAGGCCTCGAGATAGTAGTAGTCGAGTCCGTAGGTCAGCGTATGTGCTAGTCCCCAGACGTCGAACCGCGAGGAGTTCTTCACATTGAAACCTGTCGTGGCCACGTCGTAGAAGCGGAAATTGCCGATCGCCGAGGTCGGCCAGACCTGAGTCTGCTCGGCGCGGGTGCGGTTGTGATAGGCATTGGCGCTGAAGTCGATCAGCGCGTTGTCGTCGGGCTTCCAGGTGTAAGCGGCGGTGTAGGTCTGGTTGGTGGTGTCGGTGTCATAGCGGCTCAGGGTCGGCGAGGTCGAGCCGCTCGATCCGGTGATCTGGTCGTTGTAGCGCTGCCGGATGGCGCCGAGCTTCAGCTCATGGCCATCGGCCGGCCGCAACGTCGCCTTCAGATAGCCGCTGGTCACCCGCTCGCCGGTCCATGGCACGGTGTCGCCATTGCCATCGGTGTAGCTGTCGCGGTCGCGGTAGATGAGGTTGCCGATGATATCGGCATCGTCGCTGAAGCGGTAGGCACCGGTGGTGCTGGTGGTGAAGCCGTCGCCATTGTCCTCGTAGCCGAGCTTCTCGCTCAGCGCCCAGCGCTCATCCTTCTTGAGGAAATCGCCGGCATCCTTGGTCTCGAAGGAGACGACGCCGCCGATGCCGCCGGAACCATAGGCATTCGACACCGGACCGCGAATGACGGTGGCTTCCTTGATCAGGTCGGGTTCGACATAGAACGAGCCAGAGCCATGACCGACGCGCCAGTAGTCCTGGCGGGCGCCGTCGAGGGTGACGACGACGCGGCCATATTGCTCCAGGCCGCGGATGTTGATGGCGGTTGCGGGATCGTCGCCATTCATCGAGGCAGCGACGCCCGGGGTGGTGCGGAAGATGTCGGCGGCTGTGTCGGGGTGGATGCGGTCGAGTTCGTCCTGATCGACGGCGCTGATGGCGGCCATCGATTCGATCACCGCCGTTTTGATCATCGTTGCCGAGATGGTGATCACGTCGAGCATCGTCGCCGGCTGGTTCTGCGCGACACTGGCCGGCGCCAGGCGGCCGGTCTTGGCGGCGGTCTTTTTCTCCCGGTCCTGTTCCTGCGCGCTGGCAAGAGGCACGGCGCAGAGGCCGAGCACGAAGGCGAGCGCCGTGCTCGCCATCAATGTCGTGTTTGTTGTCGTTGTCATGCAGCCCCCAAGCAAAAGCAAAACTGCTGGCGGTGGCTGAGCGGCCTTGGCTGGCATTATTGAAAATCCCTCGACCAGTCAGGTCAGGGCACGGGTCACATATTAAAACATGATGACATAAGTCAACTTTAAATTTATAGCCGACCATCTTCGAGAAGCATCTGGCACGGGAACAGCGGCATGGTCGGCAGTTTAGGCGAAGGCAAGACGACCCACTGGTCGCAACCGGGCAGGATCGCGGCGGTGCTGCTTCTGGCACTGTCGGTGCTGGCGCCTTTCTGCGGCTTCAAGGCGCTGGCCGCCGAGATCGTTGTCGATGCGCTGGGGCGAACCGTCGTGCCGGGCGCGGCGACCCGGATCGTGACGCTCGGTTCCGACGTCACCGAGATCGTCCACGCGCTGGGCGCCGGCGGGCGAATCGTCGCTATAGATCGCGGCAGCAAATATCCGCCTGAAGTCGCGCAAAAACCCAATGTCGGCTACCGCCGCCAGCTTTCGGTCGAGGGGCTGGCCAGCCTGCGTCCCGACCTGATCCTGGCCGCAGAAGACAGCGGGCCTCCTGAAGCGGTCGAGGTGCTGAAGTCGCTGGCAATCCCGATCGTCTTGGTCCCGCAGGACAACAGCCCGCAAGGCATCGAGCACAAGATCACGTTGATCGCCGCCAGCCTTGGGCTCGAGGACAAGGGCAAGGCGGTTTCCGCCGAGGTGCTCACCGCCTTTCAGGCTGCCGCGGATCTGGCGTCGCAAATTCCGCCGGAGCGGCGCAAGAAGGTGGTGTTCTTCCATGGCCTGGTACGTCTGAGCGCTGCCGGCGCGGGTACTTCTGCCGACGCCATCATCCGCTATGCCGGCGGCCTCAACCCTATGGACATCGTACAGGGCTACAAGGCGGCGTCGGAGGAAAAACTGATCGAGATGGCGCCTGACGTCATCCTGATGATGGGCGACGGCAAGGGCGGGCCGTCGGCCGAGCTGGTGTTCGGCAACCGCGCGCTGGCGGCAACGCCGGCGGCAGCCAACAAGGCGCTGGTCGTGCTCGACGGCGCCTACATGATCGGCTTCAGCCCGCGCACATCGGATGCGATCCGCGACCTGGCGAAAGCGCTCTATCCGGAAGGGGAATGATGTCGCGAAAATCGCAAGACGGTTCGGCTGGGCAGTACAATTTCGTCGCCGAACCCCGTTGCGCTTCATAAATGCTGTCCGTCCGGATTTCTCCGGATCGGCTTCCGCCCGAACAAACTTGGCGGCTCGGCCTGAAACATTGGCACGATATTCTAAGCCGCGCGGTTGACCGTGAATGCGCTCTCCAGCCTATAATTATACTAAATTCATAGACTAACTGCAAACGCTCGGAGCGCTCGCATCTTGGCCTGTGAAAATGGTTGCACAAGGGAGCGCATCGATGCCGAAAACAGAGTCCAATCCGGTCGACCTCGGCACCAGGGCCGCCGACTTCCTGCTGCCCGACGCGCAAGGTGTGCTGCACCGCCTTGCCGATTTCGACGCCAAGCTGGCCTTGCTCGTCGCTTTCATCTCCAACCGCTGCCCGTTCGTCGTGCTGATCCGCGAGCAGCTTGCCGCTTTCGCCAGGGATTATGCGGGCAAGGGGCTGCAGGTGGTGGCGATCAACGCCAACGACCACGAGGCGCATCCGGAGGAGAGGCTCGCCCATATCGGCGAGGAGGCCGAAAAATTCGGCTATTCCTTCCCCTATCTCAAGGATGCGTCGCAGCAGACGGCGAAAGCCTATGGCGCGGCTTGCACGCCCGACTTCTTCCTGTTCGGCACTGACCGGCGGCTCGCCTATCACGGCCAGTTCGACGATGCGCGGCCGGGCAACGGCAAGCCGGTGACGGGTGCCGATCTGCGCGCGGCGGTCGATACGGTGCTGGAGGGCGGCAGGCCCACTGCCAGCCAGGCGCCGTCGATCGGCTGCAACATCAAGTGGAGCGCGGGCAACGAGCCGGTGTGGTCTTCCAGCGCGGCCCGCGCGGCCTAGCGCCTGCTTCGACTTTATTCGCCAGGTCTCCATGCCCAAGCCGCAAAAATCCGCTTCCGACAGCTTGCTGCTCCAGGCCGACGTGCTGGTGCTGGGCGGCGGTCCGTCGGCAGCTTGGGCAGCAGTCGCCGCGGCCGAGGCCGGCGCCAAGGTGGTGCTGGCCGACAAGGGCTATCTCGGCACCAGCGGCGCCACCGCGCCGTCCAACACCGGCACCTGGTGCGTGCCGCCGGGCGACAACAGGCATGCCGTGGTCGAGCGACGCTGGCAGCGCACCGGCGAACTCGCCGACCCGCGCTGGATGCTGCGCTGCGTTGACACCGCCTACCGCAACCTGCTCAGGCTTTCCGAATGGGGCTATCCCTTCCCGAGCGAGGATGACGGCCGGCTCTACATCGCCAATCTGCGCGGCCCGGACTACATGCGCTTCATGCGCCGCCGCGTGCTTTTGGCCGGCGTCACCGTCCTCGACCATCATCCCGCGCTCGAACTTTTGTCGGACGGCGATGCCATCGTCGGCGCCGCCGGTGTCGCCAGGCAGATCGGCCAGGATTGGCGCGTCGACGCCAACGCGGTGGTGCTGGCGACCGGTGGCTGCGCTTTCCGCGAGCGCATCCTCGGCGCGACCGGGCTGACCGGCGACGGCTATCTGATGGCGGCGGAGGCCGGCGCCAGCCTGTCGGGCATGGAGTTCACCGGCAAATACACGCTGGCGCCCTACGGCTCCTCGTTGAACAAGGGGCTGCCGTTCCGCTGGGCGTCGTTCCATCGCGAAGATGGCTCACCGATCGTCGGGCCGACCGGCGAGCCGTTGCGCAACGGCATCGGCGACCGCGAGGAGGAAGTGGCGCGCGCGCTGATCGACGGCCCGGTCTACGCGCGGCTCGATCAGGCCGAACCAGCGCTGCAGGGCTGGCTGCGCCAGGGCCAGCCGAATTGCTTCGTGCCCTATGACCGCGCCGGCATCGACCCTTTCAGCGAGCTGTTCCGCATCACCCTGCGCGCCGAAGGCACGGTGCGCGGCACGGGCGGCATAGACATCGTCTCCGACGATTGCGCCACCGGCGTACCCGGCCTCTATGTCGCCGGCGACGCGGCCAGCCGCGAGATCATGACCGGTGCGGTGTCGGGCGGCGGCGCCGTCAATTCGTCCTGGGCGCTGGCCAGCGGCTGGTGGGCGGGCAAGGGCGCTTCGACCCATGCCAAGCGCCGGACCGGCAAGGCATTCCGCACTGAGGTGCAGTCGCTTGGCCAGGCTGGATTACGTCCTGCATCATCGCCGCGCGTCGACATCTCGGCAGGCGAAGTCATCGAGGCGGTGCGCAGTGAGGTGACGCCGCTCGACAAGAATTTCTTCCGCACCGGCGAAGGCCTGGAGAAAAGCGGCGAGCGGCTGGAGAGTGTCTGGCGCGACGTGCGCGACCATCTGCAAGGCGACGGGCTGGATAGGGTCCGTACCCGAGAGGCAGCTTCGATCGCCGCCGCCGGGCGCTGGTCCGTGGCCGCAGCGCTGCACCGCACCGAGAGCCGCGGTATGCATCGCCGCACCGATTTGCCGGGCAAGAGCCCGGCCTTCGCGCACCGGCTGGTCATCACCGGTGTGGATGCGTTCCGCATCGCAGGCGCGCCTGAGCGGCTGGCGGAGCTGGCGTCATGATCGAGATCGTCTCGGCCACGCGCTGCGTCGAATGCGACATCTGCGTCAAGGTGTGCCCGGCCAACGTCTTCGACGCGACCGAGAGCGGCGTGCCGGTGATCGCCCGCCAGGAGGACTGCCAGACCTGCTTCCTGTGCGAGATCTACTGCCCGACCGACGCGCTCTATGTGGCCGAGTTCGCCGAAGGGCCGACCGGCATCACGGAAGCTCAGGCCGACGCCCGACAGCTGTTTGGCTCCTATGCCCGCGCGCTCGGCTGGAAGCGCGGCAAGGCCGGCGGTTCGGAATTCGACCCGACGCACCGCATCCGCGTGGCGCAGTGAACCGAT
>NZ_RZQA01000292.1:0-6827 GCF_004022915.1 Mesorhizobium sp. M7A.F.Ca.US.006.04.2.1 | reverse complement strand
GCCCTGGTTGTAGATCACCGGCGCATTGTTTTCGGTCAGCGGCTTCAGCAGCGGCACGAACCAGCCGGGATTGGTGACGAAGGCAACGAGCAGCATCACCAGGGCAAGTCTGAGCAGCGATGGAAGCCAGGCCTTCATGCGGGCCTCGCCGCGCGCTTCACCAGCCCGTCGACGGTGACGCGGCCAAGCGGCTTGCCATCGGCGCCTTTGACCGGCAGCGCCGGCCGGCCCGTCCACAACAATTCGGCCAGCGCGTCACGCTGGCTGGCGTCGCCGGGGATCGCCTCGCCTTCGGCGGAGCCCTTCTCCACGGCATCGCGGACCCGACCGAGCGACAGCAGCCGGAACGGCCTTTCGCTGGCGCCGACCAGGGTCTCGACGAAGGCGCTTGCCGGCTTTGCCAGGATCTCGGCGGGCTTGGCGTATTGCACCAGCTTGCCGGCATCCATGACCGCGATCTTGTCGCCCATATGCACGGCCTCTTCCATGTCGTGGGTGACCAGGATGATGGTGGTGCCGAAGCGCTTCTGGATCGCCAGCAGATCTTCCTGCGCCTTGTTGCGGATGATCGGGTCGAGGGCGCCGAACGGTTCGTCCATCAACAGCACGTTGGGCTCGGCGGCGAGCGCGCGGGCAACGCCGACGCGCTGTTGCTGGCCGCCGGACAGTTCGTGCGGATAGCGCGGCCCGAAGGCTTCGGGGTCAAGCTGATAGAGCGTCATCAGTTCGTCGACCCGGGCCTTGATGCGGTCCTTGTCCCAACCGCGCAGCACCGGCACGGTGGCAATGTTCTGCGCCACCGTGCGATGCGGGAACAGGCCGTGGCCCTGGATGGCGTAGCCGATGCTGCGGCGCAGCTCATAGCCGGGCAGCGAACGATTGTCGGCGCCGTCGAGCTTGATGATGCCCGAGGTCGGCTCGACCAGCCGGTTGATCATGCGCAGCAGCGTCGTCTTGCCGGACCCGGACGTGCCGACAATGACGGCGATGGTGCGCGGCTCGATGACCATCGACACGTCATCGACCACGGTCGTCGCGTCATAGCGCTTGGTAATGCCTTCGATCTCGATCATGCCGTTTCAACCCTGCGCCTGGTGGCGGTCATTTCGATCACCGCATCGAGGATGATGGCGGCGGCAAAGGCGAGCGCGACCGTTGGCACCGCGCCGAGCAGCACAAGGTCCATCGCCGTCTGGCCCACACCCTGGAAGACGAATACGCCGAAACCGCCGCCGCCGATCAGCGCGGCAATGGTGGCGAGGCCGATGTTCTGCACCAAGACGATGCGGATGCCGGTGAGGATGACGGGAAAAGCCAGCGGAAACTCGACGCCGAACAGGCGCTGCCTGTCGGTCATGCCCATGCCGCGTGCCGCGTCGTTGGCGGCGCGCGGCACGCCAGCGAGACCGACCACGGTGTTGGCCACCACCGGCAGCAGCGAATAAAGGAACAGCGCGACGAAGGCGGGGGCTGTGCCGATGCCGCGAATGCCGAGCGCGGCAGCCCCCGGCACATGCGTGGCCACCCAGCCGAGCGGCGCGATCAGCAGGCCGAACAGCGCGATCGAGGGAATGGTCTGGATGATGTTGAGCACGTTGAGAACGCCGGCGCGCAGATTCTCGACGCGATGGCAGAGAATACCGACCGGCAGGCCGACGACCACTGCCGCAAGCAGCGACCCTAGCGCCAGCGTTACATGCTTGGAGCCCTCCGCCCAGAAACTGTCGGCGCGGTTGAAATATTCCTTCAGGATCGACAGATTGTCCCAGCTTCCCGAAATCAACAGCAGCCCGATCGCCAAAGCCGAGACCGCAAGCACGCCAACTCGTGCCAATGGCGACAGGTCCAGCCGTGTCAGCACATCGGCGAGCAAAAGCGTGAAGGCAAAGATCAGAATCCAGAAACCGGAAGCCGGCGAAACTCTCGCAAAGGTGTTGCCCTCCGGCGTGAGGAATGTTCCGGCGACGCCGATCAGCAGCGCGAGCGCGGCAAGCGCCACCACGCCGGCGGCAAGGCGCAGCGAAAGCGGTGTCTTGAACAGCGCGATGAGTGCTGCGGCGACGATCATGACGAGCAGCAGCGTCCCGGTGGTTGCCGGCAGCGCCTCGAGAATTGAGCGCGCCTGGCCGGGGACGATGCGGTTGGCACGGAACGTGGCAAAGGGCGCGGCAAAAGCCGCGTAGGCTGATATAGCGGCGATGACCACGCCGAGCTTGTCGAAGCGGATGTTCACGCCCTCCCCCGTCAGTCGATCCGGCGCGCCACGAAAGCGGCGCGCCGGAATCGTCCTACTTCAGGAAGCCGTTCTTCTTCAAAAAGTCCTCGGCGACGCCCTTGACCGGCTCGCCGCCGACCTGCACGCGACCATTCAGCTCCTGCAGCGTGACGAGGTCGAGCTTGGCGAAGACCGGCTTCAGCAGCGTCTCGATCTCGGGATGTTGCTTCAGCACCGCTTCGCGGATGATCGGCGCCGGCTGGTAGACCGGCTGCACGCCCTTGTCGTCGTCGAGCACGACGAGCCCGGACGGTGCGATGCCGCCATCGGTGCCGTAGACCATGGCCGCATTGGCGCCGTTGGTCTGGTTGGCGGCCGCGGCGATGGTTGCCGCGGTGTCGCCGCCCGAGAGAGTGATCAGTTGGTCCGGCTTCAGCGTGAAGCCATAGGTGGTCTGGAAGGCCGGCAGTGCAGCCGCCGAATTGACGAACTCGGCGGAAGCCGCCAGCACCACCTGACCGCCGCCCGCGACATATTTGCCGAAGTCGGTGAGCGTGGCGAGCTTGTTGGTCTCGGCGACTTCCTTGCGCAGCGCGATCGCCCAGGTGTTGTTTGCGGGCGACGGCGACAGCCAGACGATCTTGTTGGCGTCGTAGTCGAGCTTCTTGGCCGTTTCATAGGCCTTGGCGGCATCCTTCCAGACCGGGTCGTCGGCCTTCTCGAAGAAGAAGGCGGCGTTGCCGGTGTATTCGGGATAGATGTCGATCTCGCCGGCGGTGATCGCCTTGCGCACCACCGGCGTGCCGCCGAGCTGGATACGGTCTGATGTCTTGATGTTGTTGGCGTTGAGGACGAGCTGGATGATGTTGCCGAGCACGCCGCCCTCGGTGTCGATCTTCGAAGAGACAACCACCTGGGCATTGGCGGAAGCCACCGTGATGCCGAGCGCCAATGCCGCGCCGGCCAGAAACTTGACTGAAAACATTGTGGAACCCCTAGCTATGAACCGAAACGCGATGACCGCATATGAGCATGGCTTCAACGGCCAGTCGGGGCACACGGTTTCATAACAAGGGGGATCGGCGCAATATTTTTGTTCGGAAGGCCGATTTTGAGGCGACGCTGGCGATCTGCTGCCATCTGGCGGATAATGCCATAGAGTGCGGGTGGCAAACACGGAGAGCGTGTCATGGCCATACACAAAGTCGGCTACCTCATCGGAAGTCTTGCCCGGGAATCCATCAACCGCAAGCTCGCGAAGGCGCTCGTTCAACTGGCTCCTCCGGAACTTGAAATGACGGAAATCGCCTTCAGGGATCTGCCTCTTTACAGCTACGACTATGATGCGGATTTCCCGCCGGTCGCCCGGGATTTCAAAAAGGCGATCGCGTCCGTTCAGGCCGTCCTGTTCGTTACCCCGGAGTACAACCGCTCGATCCCTGGCGGATTAAAGAACGCGATCGACTGGGCGAGCCGCCCCTATGGAAAGAATTCATTCGCGCGCAAACCGTCCGCCGTCATCGGAACATCGCCGGGCGCCATCGCAACCGCTGTCGCCCAACAAAGCCTGCGCAGCGTTCTGAGCTTCTGCAACTCACCCCAGATGAATGCGCCGGAAGCCTATATCCAGTTCACGCCGGGACTGATAACGGACGACGGCGAAGTGACGGTCGAATCCACCGAGGACTTCCTGCGCAACTACATGGCTGAGTTCCATATGTTCATAGCGAGGGTGCTTCAGGTGTTGCCGCCGGACGCATAGGTTTGGCGTCAAGCCGGGCGCGCGCTCGTCAGCTTCAGCGCGCCCAGCGCCACGAAGCACAGGACGGTGACCGGAAAGACTATCCAGTTCAGCATCTCCCAGCCCCAGGCGTTGTAGACCATGCCCGACATCAGTGAGGCGCAGGCGACGGAGCCGAACAGGACGAAGTCGTGGAAGCCTTGCACCTTGCCCTTTTCCGACGGCCGGTAGGTGGAGGCCACCATTGCGGTCGCGCCAATGAAGCCGAAGTTCCAACCAAGGCCTAGCAGGATCAGCGACGTCCAGAACTGCCACAGCGCCAGGCCCGACAGAGCGACAATGGCGCAGCCGATGAGCAGGATCAGGCCGGTGGTCACAATGCGTTCGGCGCCGAAGCGATGGATCAGCGAGCCGGTGAAGAAGCTTGGCGCAAACATCGCCATGACGTGCCAGGAGATGCCGAGCGTCGCGTCGGTCTCCGACAGTCCGCAGCCGACCATGGCCAGCGGTGCGCCCGTCATGACGAAGCTCATCAGCGCGTAGCTGCCGACCGCACAGAAAAGCGCGGCGACGAAACGCGGCTGCGTGACGATTTCAGCCAGTGGTCTGGCGTCGCTGTCGGCGATCTCCACCTTGCCGGATGCTTTCGCCGGCAGCCGCAGGAAGGACAGGATGATGGCGCCGACGGCGGCCAGCGGCAGGATGGACACGAACGAACCGGCAAACATGACCGGCGCCAGCGATTCGCGGGTGAAGATGACAATCTGCGGCCCGAGGATAGCGGTGACGATGCCGCCGGCCAGCACGAAGGAGATGGCGCGCGCCTTGAATTCCGGCGGTGCGTTGTCAGCGGCGGCGAAGCGGAACTGCTGGACGAAGGCGCCGCCGACACCGATCGTGAGCAAGCCAAAGGCAAACAGCCAGAAGCTCCCTTGAAAAAGCGCAAGCGTGGCGACGAGGCCGCCAAGCGCCGTGACGATCGTTCCGGTCATGAAGCCGCCGCGCTGGCCCATTCTGCGGATGATGGCCGCTGCAGGCAGCGCGCCGAGCGCCACGCCGATGTTGAAGCCGGTGATCGGCGCTGTCGCCAATGATTTGTCGGGGCCAAGCAGATATTGCCCGGCCAGCGCGCCCACGGAGATGGCGATGGGGGCCGCCGAGCCGATGATCGCCTGCGATGCGGCCAGGATCAGCGCCGTGCGGCGCGCCTCGCTGCCTGCCTCGACGGCGATTGCCGTCATGATGCGTCCTTGCCGCGCCCCTCGCCACGCACCCGGCGTGACACACGGTCGAGCACGGCATTGACCAGCTTCGGCTCGTCTTCCTTGTAGAAGGCCTTGGCGATGTCGACATATTCGGAGACGATGACGGCGACCGGGACATCCTCGCGCTTCATCAGTTCGTAGACGCCGGCGCGCAGGATGGCGCGCAGCGTCGAATCGAGCCGCGACAGCGGCCAGTCCTCGGTCAGCGCCTGGCGGATGATCGGATCGATGGTCTTCTGGTTCTCGACGACACCCGCCAGGATAGCGCGAAACCATTGCGCATCGGCCTCGCGATAGAGCGCGCCGTCGACTTCCTTGCCAAGGCGAAACGCCTCGTACTCGGCGGTGATCTCGAAGACACCGCTGCCGGCGACATCCATCTGATAGAGCGCCTGCACGGCGGCCAGACGGGCAGCGCCGCGCTTGTTGGCGTGGCGCATCGCGGGCTGCCCGGGCGAAGCGGGTTCGCTCACGATCGCGCTCCCAATTGTTCCTTGAGGGCAATCATGGTCAGCGCCGCACGCGCGGCAAAGCCGCCCTTGTCGCCTTCCGAGCGCTTGGCGCGAGTCCAGGCCTGGGCGTCATTCTCGGTGGTGAGGATGCCGTTGCCGATGCAGACCGAGTCCTGCACGCTCAAATCCATGAGCGCGCGGCTGGATTCATTGGCGACAATGTCGAAATGATAGGTGTCGCCGCGGACGACGGTGCCGAGCGCGACAAAGCCATCATAATGTGTGCCGCCTTCCGTCGCGCCGTCCAGTGCAAAGGTGATCACCGCGGGGATCTCCAGCGAACCTGGAACGGTGACGACGTCATAAGTCGCGCCCGCCTCATCGAGCGCGCTTGTCGCGCCATCGAGCAGCGCGTCGGCAAGGTCGTCATGAAAGCGCGCTTCGACAATGAGCAGATGCGCCTTCGCCTTCGGACGAATGAAGGCTTTGCCGTGTTGGGATGTACCAGCCATAAAAGTCTCCGGGGAGTTGCCGGTGACTTAGGCCGAAGCCGGGTTCATCGCAAGCGGAAGATTGCTGGATGGACTCCTGTCCTATCGATCCTCTCGCGTATGCCACAGGCGCAACACAGAAATTGTCGTGTTCTGTATCTCGTAACGAATTTCGTAGCTGCCTACCAAAATGCGACGCACTTCTCGTGGTTCGAACTCTTCCAGTCTCTCACCGATGCGCGGATATTCGACCAACCGTGCCGGCGCGGCAATAAGCGACTGCACGGCACGTGCGGCCGCCGGGCCATTTGCTAGCACGAGAAAATCATGTAGCCGGACCAAGTCGGACAAAGCCTTGTTGGTCCATTTCAACTCCATCAACGAGGCACCGGCAGTGGCTTGTCGGTACCAAGACTCTCAGCCCACGCCTGCACGGCCTGGTGATCGATGACCCGTCCTGCGTCGACATCGGCCATTGCTTCAAGCGTGAGCCGTCGGCGCTCCTCCTCCAAATCCACCCACGCGGAAAGAGCTTGTTTGACGATCCAGCCGCGTGGGCGCTCAAGGCGGGCAGCCAGTTGATCTACCTTTTCAGCCAGCGGCAGCGGAACGTGAGCGGTGATTACTTTTGTATCCATCAGAGCCTCACAATCAGATCTAATC
>NZ_RZQA01000291.1:0-6855 GCF_004022915.1 Mesorhizobium sp. M7A.F.Ca.US.006.04.2.1 | reverse complement strand
GGCTGGTACATGGCGATCGTCAAGCAGGCGGTGCGGTTTCCGATTACGGTGGTTTTGCTGACGGTCGCTCTGCTGTTCGGCGTCGGCTTTGCCTATTCGAAATATGGCGCCGGTGTCGAATTCTTCCCCAGTGTCGAGCCCGACTACGGCCTGCTCTACGTGCACGCGCGCGGCAACCTTTCGCTGGCCGAAATGGATACGGCGACCAAGATTGCCGAAAACAGGATGCTCGGCTGGCCCGGCATCAAGTCGGTCTACACCCGCGTCGGCAAGACACAAGGCGGCGGCCAGGATGTCCCTGAAGACGTCGTCGGCGTCATCCAGTACGAATTCATAGATTGGCGCGAGCGCAAGTCGGCGAACCAGATCCTGAACGATTTGCGCGGCGTCATGGCCGGCATTCCCGGCGTCGATGTCGAGGTGCGCGTGCCGGAGGCCGGTCCGCCGACCGGCAAGCCGATCCAGATCAGGCTTTCGGCCGTCGACCCCAAGGGGCTCGACGACAAAGCGCGCGCGGTTGCGGCACGCATCGGCAAGGTGCCTGGCGTCATCGACATTTCCGACGGCCTCCCGCCGCCCGGCGTCGACTGGGCGCTCGAGGTCGACCGTGCCAAGGCAGCGCAATATGGCATCAGCCCAACCGCTGTCGGCACAGTGGTGCAACTGGTGACCAACGGGCTGAAGCTTTCGGAATACCGGCCTGCCGGCGCCGACGACGCCGTCGACATCAGGCTGCGTCTGCCGGAAGACCGGCGCACGCTGTCGACGCTCGACGAGCTCAGGGTGCAGACCTCGCAAGGCTCGGTGCCGATCTCGAATTTCGTCGTGCGCAAGCCGGAGCCGACGGTTGGTATCCTCAACCGTATCGACGGCGCGCGCACGGTGGTCGTCCAGGCAAACGTTGCCGCAGGCGCCCAGGTCGCGGCCGTGCAGGCGGAGGTCAACAAGGCCGTCTCCGGGATGGATCTCGGCAGCGGCATACGTTGGAAGCTGGCCGGCTCGAACGAAGACAGCGCCGAGGCCAGCGCCTTCCTTGGCAAGGCCTTCGGGGCGGCGATCTTCCTGATCTTCCTGGTGCTGCTGATGCAGTTCAACAAATTCACCAGCGTGCTGATGGTGCTGTCCTGCGTGGTCATGGCGACGGTTGGCGTGTTCCTGGGGCTGCTGATCACAGGCGAGACCTTCGGCATCGTCATGTCGGGCATTGGCGTCATCGCTCTGGCCGGCGTGGTGGTGAACAACAACATCGTGCTGATCGACACCTATGACCGGCTGCGTGAAGAAGGCTGGGACAAGATGGACGCGGTGCTGCAGACCTGCCGCGAGCGCGCCCGGCCGGTGGTGCTGACGGCGGTGTCGGCGATCCTCGGCGTGTTGCCGATCGCCTTCGGCCTTGGGCTGGAAATCTTCCATCACGAGACGACGATCAACGCGCCGTCGACGCAATGGTGGATTTCGCTGTCCTCGGCGATCGTCTTCGGCCTGTCCTTCGCCACCTTGCTGACGCTGGTGGTGACGCCGTCGATGCTGATGATTTTCACGCGCAGCAAGAACAGCCGCTTCTATGCGTTTTTCCGCCGGCTGTTCCGGCGCGGCAAGGGAACGGTTTCGCCGACCGACAGGCCTGGCCAGGAAGCAGGCGACGAACCGGAAATCGCCTTTCCGAAAGCCGCCGAATAGACCCCATCGCCGATTTGACCGCAGAGGCCGCCCGGAACAACCGGGCGGCCTCTGCATTGTCTCTGAGCGAAACGTCGAAGCGAGGGCTTCTCATGCCGATCACCACCATCGTCATCATCGTCCTGATCCTTGTCCTCATCGGCGCGGTGCCGGCCTGGCCGCATTCGCGCTCCTGGGGTTATGGGCCGTCGGGTATCGTCGGCGTCGTGCTGGTGGTGCTCATGGTGTTGCTGTTGATGGGACGGCTCTGAGGCGCCCTCTCGTGGGAGATTGTTCAGTGTGCGGAGGGGCGGCGCCCGTGATCGCGGAAGTCAGGCAGCTTTCGCAACGCCATTCACGGTGGCAATGCCGATATCGCCAAGAGCCTCAGCAACCGCCTGATCCAACGGCGTGTGCGGGATCTCGCCGACGATGCCTTCCAGCCGTATCGAAGCCAGCTGATGCGGCTCGAAGCGCAGGTAGGACATGGAGACGATCTCGCGCCACATCGCCACGAACGGGCTGCCAGCGCGCAGCACCCACCAGGGCATCGAAGTCATCTTGAGCGGACGACCAATAGCCTTCTCGGCAGCGGCCTTGATCTGCAGATCGGTGACCGCGTGGCCCGGAAAGTTCAGCGCTTCATAGAAGCCGAGCTTGTCCAGATTGCGCGCCAGCGCGACGAAGCCCACAGCGAAGTCAGGCAGATAGGCCCATTCATGCACGAGGTCGACCGGGCCAGGCGCGGTGTAGATACCTTTGTTGATCTTGGCGGCAACGATCAGGTCGAACCATAATCCGCTGCCGGTGCCGCCGAAGAAATCGCCGGCCCGTAGAAGAATGGTGCGGACGCGGCCCGCGTCGGCCTCGCGACGAAACAACTCCTCCATGGCGCAGCGGATGCGGCCCTTTTGCGTGGTCGGGTGGAAGGGTGTGTCTTCCGATATCACCGCCGGCATCGGCGAGCCGTAATTGTAAACGGTGCCGGGGAAGAGATGCAGTGCGCCGTTCGCATGGCAGGCGGCCATGACATTCTGCGCCATCGGCAGGCATTTGCCCCAGTCGGTGTAGATCGGGTTGAGGCCGTTGAAGACGATATCGACACCTTGCGTGGCGCGGATGAGGGCCTCGCGGTCGAGAGCGTCACCGGCAACGGCCGTGGCGCCTTTGAGTTCGGCCGGCACCTTGCCGTTGCGGGTGACGGCGCGGACCTCGTAGCCCGCGTCGATGAAGGCCTTGGCGACCACGCGGCCGAGCCGGCCACCGGCACCGAGAATTGCGATCTTGGTCATTGGAAGCACTCCTGGTTGGGATTTAGGTGGTCGGTCGGGCGATCGAGATCAGCGGCAAGCGCGATCGGGATCAGCGGCTGCCGAAGAGATCGCGGTTGCTGCCCTGTGTGACCGGCTTCCGGATGGCCGCATCGGGGTTGTGAATCGAAGCGGTGGTCGTGTCGTCGGTGCTGGTGACAGCCGGCTGGCTGGCGTCGTTCGAACCAAACTTGTCGCTGCCGGCAAAAGCGGCGCTGATGGAAGTGAGGATAGCGGCGGTGGTGAGAGCGATCTTGGTCATCTGAGTTCTCCTGGTTGGTGTTTGCAGTCCGTGTTGGTGTCTGCAACTGGAATATGGTCGCTCCGAATGCGAATGGAAATTGACTACAGATGGCGTTCTGATATTCATAAATGAATGACAGAAATCGACTGGAACCTGATCAAGAGCTTTGTCACCGTGGCGGAATCCGGCAGCCTGTCGGCTGCCGCGCGGAAGCTTTCGGCCAGCCAGCCGACGCTTGGCCGTCACATCGGCGAGTTGGAACAGGCGCTGGGCGTCACGCTGTTCCGTCGAGGACGGCACGGCTACGAACTGACGGAGGCCGGCAGCACGCTGTTGGAACGCGGCAAGGCGGTCAGCGAGCAGGCAAGCGCCTTCTCACTCCTGGCACTGGGTTCGGTTGAGGCTATCGAAGGCACGGTGCGTATCGCCGCCAGCGAGGTCGTGGCGGCCTATGTCCTGCCTGAGATGACGATGCGGCTGGGGATCGAGGAGCCCGGCATCGAGGTCGAGATCGTCGCCTCCAATCAGGTCGAGAACCTGCTGCGTCGAGATGCCGACATCGCCATCCGCATGGTCAAGCCGGCGCAGAACGAGCTGATGGCACGCAAGGTCTGCGACATCGAGCTCTGCGCCTGCGCGGCTAAATCCTATCTCGACAGGCGCGGCCGTCCGCTGAAGCCTGCCGATCTTGTCGACCACGATCTGGTCGGCTTCGACCGCGGCGACGAGATCATCAGGGGTTTTACCCGGCACGGCATCCCCGTCACCCGGAGCAGCTTCCGCTTCAGGGCCGACAACCAGATGGTTTTGTGGGAAGCGGTGCGGGCGGGAAACGGCATTGGTCTTGGCCAGGAGCCGCTGGCCGACAGGGATCCTTTGATTGAGAAGGTGCTGCCTGACCTGCCGCTGCCAGTTCTGCCGGTGTGGCTGGCGATGCATCGCGACGTGCGTACCAGCGTGCGCATCCGCCGTGTGGTGGATTTCCTTCACGAGGAGCTGAAACGCTATTCGGCGGGTGCTGGCGCGAATTCGGCGCGGTGAGCGAGCCCGGCCATCAGCAACACGATGATCAGCAGTCCCGACATGGTGATGAAGATCGGGCCGAAGCTGGAATGCTCGGCAACGAAGCCGATCGCCGACGGCGCCACCAGTATGCCGCAGTATCCGATCGTCGTGACCACGCTCATGCCGGTGCCGGAAGACATGCCTTCCTGGTTGCCGCCGGCCGAAAAGATGATCGGCACCATATTGGCGATGCCGAAGCCGCAAAAGGCAAAGGCTGCAATGGCGAGCCAGGGCGAGGGCGCCAGGCCAGCCACCAGCATGCCGACCGCGGCTACGAGGGCCGACGCGCGTAGCGTCGTCACCGCGCCGAAGCGATTGCGTATGCCGTCGCCGAAGAACCGCGTAACCGCCATGACGCCTGAAAATCCGGCGTAGGCGAGGCCGGCGACGGCGAGATCGGCGCCGAGCTCCTGGCGCAGATACAGGGCTGCCCAGTCGAGCACGGCGCCTTCCGAGATCATCGCCAGCAACGCCATCAGCCCGATCAGATAAACCAGCGGGTTTGCCGGCAGTGCGAATTTGTGGTGCTCGGCCGCCTGCGGTCTGTCTTCGGCGAGGAGATGGCGAACGGCCACCGCGATCACCGCGAAGGCAAACGCCGTTACCGCCGCCGCGTGGACGAGGTGGCCGTAATGCTGGATGGCAAAGCCGCCGAGGCCGCCACCGGCAAAACCACCGAGACTCCAGAAGCCGTGCGAAGACGACATGACGGCGCGGGAGAGCCGCCGTTCGACCACCACGGCGTTGGCATTCATGGCAACGTCCATGCCACCGATCGAGCCGCCGAAGATGATCATGGCAACGGCCGCCAAGGGTACGTCGGGCGCCAGCGCCACGACCATGAGACCGAGGCTGCCGCACAGCGCGAACCAACGCAGTACGGTGCGCGAACCATGTCTGGAGATCAAATGGCCACACCAGGTCATCGCGACGACGGCGCCGACCCCAAACAAGAGAATCAGCAGACCGAGCGTGAACTTCGAAATCTCCAGCCGGGTCAGGAACACCGGAATCTGCGGCGCCCAGCTGCCCGTCAGGAAGCCGTTGGCGAGGAAAATGGCCGCGAGCGCCCATCGTCCGCGAATGGCAGTCAGCTTGGCAGTTGACGCGTTCATGAGGCGAATCCCGCAAGAAATGGCTTCGCGCGGCAAATTAGATCGATTCAATTTTCAGTCAAGGCTCTTTCGGGAAGCATTTTTTGAGCCAAACACAGCCTTGAGTGATCGCTGGCCTTAATGGTCCTTGGGGCGCCTTGCCTCGAATTCGGCCTTCTTGGCGTCGGAGGCCTCGGTCTGGTTGAGCGCCTGCCATTGCGCATAGGGCATGCCGTAGACGATCTCGCGCGACTGATCCTTGGTGAGATCGACGCCCTCGGCATTGGCCGCCTCGCGATACCAGTTCGACAGGCAGTTGCGGCAGAAGCCGGCGAGGTTCATCAGGTCGATGTTCTGCACGTCGTTGCGTTCGCGCAGATGCTCGACCAGCCGGCGGAAGGCGGCCGCCTCGAAATCGCGTTGCTGCTCGTCGCTGAGTTCGGTCATCGAAACCTCCGTCATAGCGGCCCGGTACGCGAGCCGAACATCTTCACCACATGTATATCGGGACGGCGGTCGATGGCGTCAACGATCGGCGCCAGCCGTTCGGCCCAGGCGAGCGCGCCCTTCTGGTCCGATATCAAATCCTGTCGGATCTCGATCAGCGCATGGGCGAAGCCGTTGACGATGGCGTGCTTGTACATGGTGTCGCCGCGCAGCGCGCCGTCATAGGGTTCGTTGTCGCCGACGACGAGGTTCCTGTCCTGCGCCAGCATGTCTATCAACGGCCGCGCCACGCGGTCGTCGAGGTCCCACAGGATGCCGACGTGCCAAGGACGCTGGATTCCTTGCATGGCCGGGGTGAAGGAATGCACCGAGAAGATGAAGGGCGCCTGGGCGGAAGCCTGTGCGACCGAGGCGATCATGGCGCTGACGGCGTCGTGATAGGGCCGGTAGAACCCGTCGAGCCGCCTCTCGCGCTCCTCGGCAGCGATGGGGTAATTCCCAGGTACGACAGTGCCGTCATAAAGCTGGCGAATGAGCGTCGGGTCGTCTTCGCCGCGATTGGGATCGATCAGCAGCCGCGAAAAATTGGCGAGCACCGCTGGCACGCCGAGCAGGGCAGCCAGTTCGCGCGTCACGCCCTCGACGCCGATGTCATAGGCGATGTGGCGGTCGAACTCCGCTGAGGGCAGGCCGAGGCTGCCATAGTCGTCGGGCAGGTCGCGACGGGCATGATCGCCCAACAGCACGATGCCTCGCTTGCGGTCGCCCTCGATGATCTCGAAAGGCGCGAAAACTGTGGATCGGGTCATTGGCGGGAAATGGTCTGTTCGCTGGCTTCCGGGGAGGATGCTATCGTCATTCCACGAAGACGACGCTTGCGCAATGCCGTTGTTTGGCCAAGGTTTCCCGGGAAATCTGGCACAAGTCGGCGAATTGTGCGCCGGAGCCTTTCTAAATCGATTGGAATTGGACAAAACGGTGCGTTGACATGCGCCCGGACTTTTCCGAAAAGGGGCGCAGAGAGATGCTGATGTGG
>NZ_RZQA01000290.1:0-6893 GCF_004022915.1 Mesorhizobium sp. M7A.F.Ca.US.006.04.2.1 | reverse complement strand
CCCAATAGGTATTTCGCGGATGCGGATCGTCCGTGTACTCGACGCTGACCGCCCAATGGTTCTTCAGCGCGTATTTGATCTGCGCCGAAATCTGCTCGTCGGTCAGGTCGGGCAGGAACGAGAACTGCCCCTGTGTGACCTTGTTTCCCGGATTGGTCATCATGACGACGGTTCCTTTCGTCTAGAAGCTGGGCGTTGCGGTTGGCACGAAGTCGGCCGTGTCGGTCGATTCGTAGTTGAAGGTGACGTCCTTCCAGGTCTCCAGGGCAGCCTTCAGCGGCGTGCACCATCTGGCCGCCTGTTCGAGGATCTTGGTCCCTTCGCGCAAATAATCGCGCCCCTCGTTGCGGGCCAGGATCATCGCTTCCAAGGCGACGCGATTGGCCGTCGCGCCTGCCTGGATACCGTCCGGATGGCCGATCGTGCCGCCGCCGAACTGCAGGATGACGTCCTCGCCGAGATAGTGGATCAACTGGTGCATCTGGCCGGCATGGATGCCGCCCGAGGCAACGGGCATCACCTTGTTGAGCGAGGCCCATTCCTGATCGAAGAACAGCCCGGTTTCGAGGTTCTGAGGCGTGCGCTCCTCGCGCAGCGTGTCATAAAATCCCTTGATCATGAGCGGGTCGCCTTCCAGCTTGCCGACCACCGTGCCGGCATGGATATGGTCGACGCCGGCCATGCGCATCCATTTGCAGATGACGCGGAAATTCATGCCGTGGTTCTTCTGGCGCGAATAGGTCGAGTTGCCGGCACGGTGCAGGTGCAGGATCATGTCGTTGCGGCGTGCCCACTTGGCCATCGACTGGATCGCCGTGTAGCCGATGACGAGGTCGATCATGACGATGCAGGAGCCAAGTTGCTTGGCGAATTCGGCGCGCTCGTACATCTCCTCCATCGTGCCGGCGGTGACGTTGAGATAATGGCCTTTGACCTCGCCGGTGGCGGCCGACGCCTTGTTCACGGCCTCCATGCAGTAGAGGAAGCGGTCGCGCCAATGCATGAAGGGCTGCGAGTTGATGTTCTCGTCGTCCTTGACGAAGTCGAGGCCGCCCTTCAGCGCTTCATAAACGACGCGCCCGTAATTGCGTCCCGACAGGCCGAGCTTCGGCTTCGTCGTTGCGCCGAGCAGCGGCCGGCCGAACTTGTCGAGCCGCTCACGCTCCACCACGATGCCGGTCGCCGGCCCCTGGAAAGTTTTGAGATACGCCACCGGGATACGCATGTCTTCCAGCCGCAACGCCTTGACTGCCTTGAAGCCGAACACATTGCCGATGATCGATGCGGTCAGGTTGGCGATCGAGCCCGGCTCGAACAGGTCGAGGTCGTAGGCCATGTAGGCGAAGTACTGTTGCTCGGTCTTGGTTCCGGGACCGGTGTTCGGCACCGGCTCGGATCTGAACGCCTTGGCGCGATAGAGCTCGCAAGCTGTCAGCCGGTCGGTCCACACCACGGTCCACGTCGCGGTGGAGGATTCACCGGCGATGGCGGCTGCCGCCTCCTCGTGGTCGACACCGGGTTGCGGCGTGATCCGGAACATGGCGATCAGATCGGTTTCCTTGGGCCTGTAGTCAGGCTCCCAGTAGCCCATCTTCTTGTAGGGGATGACCCCTGACTTGTAGCGCTCCTTGCCTTCCTTGAGCGTCCCCGCTGGCAGTATGTCGATCTTGTTCATGACAGGTCTCCTGTTTGTTGCTCAGGCGGCTTTCGCGGTTGCGATTTGGGGGTCGAGTTTTCCCGCGGCGTAACGTTTCGCCATCTCGTCCATGGCGATGACCTTGATCTTCGAGGCGTTGGACGCCGTACCGAAACGCTCGAAGCGGTCCCGGCAAAGGTCGCGCAAGGCATCCATGGCGGGCTTCAGGAATTTGCGGGGATCGAACTCGCGCGGGTCTTCCGTCGCGACGCGGCGGAACTGCCCGGCCATGGCCATGCGGCAATCGGTGTCGATATTGACCTTGCGCACGCCGTAGCGGATGCCGCGCTCGATCTCCTCGACCGGGACGCCAAAAGTCTGGGGCATCTCGCCGCCGTATCTGTTGATGATGTCCTGCAACTCCTGCGGCACAGAGGAAGAGCCGTGCATGACCAGATGCGTGTTGGGCAGCTTCTCGTGGATCGCCTCGATCACCTGCATGGCCAGGATGTCGCCGTCCGGCTTGCGGGTGAATTTGTAGGCACCGTGCGAGGTGCCGCAGGCAATCGCCAGCGCGTCGACCTGGGTTGCGGTCACGAAGTCGACCGCCTGATCGGGATCGGTCAGGAGCTGGTCGTGGGAGAGCGCGCCCTCGGCGCCGTGGCCATCCTCGGCCTCGCCTTGGCCGGTTTCCAGCGAGCCGAGCACGCCCAGTTCGCCTTCGACGGAAGCGCCGACCCAATGCGCCATACGTGCGACGCGTTCGGTTATGGCGACGTTGTAGTCGTAGCTTGCCGGCGTCTTGGCGTCCGCCATCAAGGATCCGTCCATCATCACCGAGGTGAAGCCGTGGCGGATCGCGGAAAGGCAGGTGGCCTCGCTGTTGCCGTGGTCTTGATGGATGCATAGCGGGATGGTTGGGTGGATTTCGGTCAGCGCCTCCATCATCTTGGCCAGCATGATGTCGTTGGCATAGGATCGGGCGCCACGCGAAGCCTGGATGATGACAGGCGCGTCGCAGGCCTTGGCCGCTTCCATGATGGCGAGGCCCTGTTCCATGTTGTTGATGTTGAATGCCGGTACGCCGTAGCCGTGCTCGGCGGCATGGTCGAGAAGCTGGCGAAGGGTGATGCGAGCCATTGTGAATCCTCCTAGATGATGAGCTTCAGCGCCGCTGCAGCAACCGCTTCGGACGTGATGTTGAAATGCCGGTAGAGGTCGGGGGCAGGGGCGCTGGCGCCGAAGCCGGTCATGCCGACGAAAGCGCCGGTCTCGCCGATCCAGCGGTCCCAGCCCAGCCGGGCTGCCGCTTCGACCGCGACGCGCGGCGCCGAGCCGAGGACGGCCTTGCGGGTGGCGCTTTCCTGCTCCTCGAAAAGCTCCCAGCACGGCATCGACACGACGGCGGCGGCGACACCATGCTCGGTCTCCAGCCTTTCGGCGGCAGCAACCGCGATCTCGACCTCCGAGCCGGTGGCGATCAGGGTGACGGCACGGTGCTCGGCTGGTTCGCGCAGGACGTAGCCACCTTGGCGGGAGCGGTTCTCGTCACTGTGCGACCGACGCAGCATCGGCAGGTTCTGGCGCGACAGCACCAGGACGCTCGGCCGATCCTTGCTCTTCAGCGCGAGTTCCCAGCACTCCGCCGTTTCGATGACATCCGCCGGACGGAAGACGTTGAGATTAGGCGTCGCACGCAGCATCGCAAGGTGCTCGACCGGCTGGTGCGTCGGGCCGTCCTCGCCGAGGCCGATGGAATCGTGTGTCATCACATAGATGACGCGCTGGCCCATGAGCGCCGAGAGCCGCATCGCGCCGCGCGCATAATCGGCGAAGCACAGGAACGTACCGCCATAGGGCACGAAACCTCCATGCAGCGCGATGCCGTTCATGGCGGCCGCCATGCCGTGCTCACGAATGCCGTAGTGAATGTAGCGGCCGGCATAGTCACTCGGCGCAATGCGGTTCATGCCCTTGGTGATCGTCAGATTCGAGTGCGTCAGATCGGCCGAGCCGCCGACGGTCAATTCCGTTGCGCCGTTGATGGCCTCCAGCGCCATTTCGGAGGCTTTTCGCGTCGCCACCTTGGTTGCCTTCTCGACATGTTCGCGACGAAAGGCTTCGAGCGCGTCGAAGACCGTGTCGGCCAGTTCGGCGGCGACGGCGTTTTCAAAAGCCTCGCGTCGCGGCGAGGCGGCAAGCCGCTGCTCCCAGGCGCGCCGCATCGCTTCGCCGCGACCGGCAATCTCGCGCCAGGCGAAAAGGATATCATCCGGCACCTCGAACGGCGCGTGGGCCCAGCCGATGTTTTCGCGTGTCGCGGCGATCTCTGCTTCACCCAGCGGTGCGCCGTGCGTCTTTTCCGAACCGCCGAGATTGGGGGCACCCATGCCGATCACTGTGCGGCAGGCAATCAGCGATGGCCGATCCGACCGTCGCGCCGCCTCGATTGCCGCGGCGACTGCTGCCATGTCGTGCCCGGCGACACTTTGGACATCCCAGCCGGCGGCCTTGAAGCGCGCCGGCTGGTCCATCGACGTGGAGAGGGAGGTCGGCCCGTCAATGGAAATCGCATTGTCGTCCCAGAAGACAATCAGGCGGGAAAGCTTCAGGTGACCAGCGAGGTCTATCGCCTCGTGACTGATTCCCTCCTGAAGGCAGCCGTCGCCCGCAATCACATAGGTATGATGATCGACCAGATCGGCACCGTAGCGGGCGGCAAGCATGCGTTCCGCCAGCGCCATGCCGACCGCCGTGGAAATGCCCTGTCCAAGCGGTCCGGTGGTGGTCTCCACGCCAAGCGCATGGCCGTATTCCGGATGTCCGGCGGTGCGGCTGCCCAGCTGCCGAAATCGCTGCAATTCCTCGACCTGCATGTCTTCGTAGCCGAGCAGATGATGCAGTGCGTATTGCAGCATCGAGCCGTGGCCGGCTGAAAGCACGAAACGGTCACGGTCGGGCCAGTCCGGTCTCGACGGATCGATATTGATGAAGCGGTTGAACAGCACCGTTGCGACATCGGCCATGCCCATCGGCATGCCAGGATGACCCGAATTCGCCTTTTGGACGCTGTCCATCGCCAGCGCGCGAATGGCGTTCGCCATGTCGCGCTCCGAGACGGGAGCGGTTGTGGTGACGGGCTTCAGTGCTGTTTGGCTGGTCATTGCATCCTCCTCACGACACACGGCTCTTGCGTTCAACCAATTGCAGGATGAGCGGCGTCAGGATCAGCTGCATGGCAAGATCGAGCTTGTTGCCTGGCACCACGATGGAATTTGGCCGCGACATGAACGAGTCGTGGATCATCGACAGCAGATACGGAAAATCGATGCCGCGCGGATTGGCGAAGCGGATAACCAGCATCGATTCGTCGGGTGTCGGAATCCAGCGCGCGATGAACGGGTTGGACGTATCGACGATCGGCACGCGCTGGAAGTTGATGGCGGTCTGCGAGAATTGCGGGACAATGTAGCGGACATAGTCGGGCATCCGGCGCAGGATCACGTCCATCACCGCCTCGGTGGAATAGCCGCGTGTCGAACGGTCGCGATGGATCTTCTGGATCCATTCGAGATTGATGACCGGCACGACGCCGATCTTGAGATCCGCATGCTTGGCCAGATTGATCGTGTCGGTGACGACACAGCCGTGCAGCCCCTCGTAGAAGAGCAGGTCGCTGGGAGCGAATTCGCGCCATTCGGTAAAGGTTCCCGGTGGCGTGCCGTGCTGCTTTTCCTCTTCCTCATCATGAATGTAGGTGCGGGTCTTGCCGGTTCCGCGGCGGCCATATTCCGCGAACACCTCTTCGAGAATTCCGAGTTCGTTGGCCGCGGCATTGAAATGGGTGAAGTTCGGGTTGCCGGCCTTTTCCTCCTCGGCCACCTTTGCCTTCATCGCCGCGCGGTCGTAGCGGTGAAATGCGTCGCCTTCGATGAAAGCGGCCTCGATGTTCTCGCGCCGGAAAATCAGCTCGAAGATGCGCTTGACCGAGGTCGTGCCGGCGCCCGACGACCCGGTGATGGTGATGATGGGGTGCTTGGCTGACATGGTGCTGCTCAGGCTCTGAACAGGCCGCGGCGGCTGAACAGCGGCGCACGCTCACCGATGTTGCTCGGCTCTGTGTGGTAGCGCGTGATGCGCGCGACTTCCCGCGCCGACCCGAAGATCATCGGCACGCGCTGATGCAGGCTCTCCGGCTCGATTTCTAGGATGCGGGTGATCGCGTCGGTGGCGGCACCGCCAGCCTGCTCTATGAGATAGGCGATCGGGTTGGCCTCGTAGACGAGGCGCAGCCGTCCCTGACCATAGCCCTTGCGCCGATCGCCGGGGTAGAGAAAAACGCCGCCGCGCATCAATATGCGGTAACAGTCGGCGACCAGAGAGGCGATCCAGCGCATGTTGAAATCCTTCTCGCGCGGTCCCTCGGTGCCCTCCAGGCAGTCGTCGACATAGAGCCGCACAGCCTCGTCCCAGTGCCGGTAGTTGGCGGCGTTGATGGCGAACTCCTGAGTGCGTTGCGGAATGATCCGGCTTTCATAGGCCTGGACGAAGGTGCCGAGCCTTGTCGAGAAGACGAAGACATGCGTGCCGCTGCCGAGCGACAGGACGAGTGCCAACTGCGGCCCATAGATGAAGAAACCGGCGCCTAGCTGGTTCACGCCCGCCTGCAAGAAAGAGGCGGCCGGATCAGCGTCCGGCGCGCCAGTTGCGGTCAGGAGCGAGAAGATCGTTCCGATCGACACGTTGGTGTCGATGTTGGAAGAGCCGTCGAGCGGGTCGATCGCAATGGCGAGTGGCGCTTGCCTGTCGAGCAGGACTGGCTGCTCCAGCTCCTCGGAGGCGTAAAGCGCCACCGGCGCACGGCGCATGGCGTCGAGGAAGATGTCGTCGGAGAAGACGTCGAGATCCTTCTGGACGTCGCCGTCGGCATTGGCGCCACGGGTCTCGGCAAAGGCGGCGCCGAGCACCCCTTGGTTGATGGTGTTGCGGACCTTGATGGCGGCCTGTGTCAACTGACGAACGGTCGTCACAACGGCCGAGCGGAATTCGTCTGGCTGGCCGAGATAGGAGTTCAGAAAAGCGTCGAGCGTTGCCGCTGGCATCGTAACCTCCCCTCCCGCCGCATCTCCTCGGAGCGGCTGGACTGGAGGAATGGAAACAAACGTCGCACGATAAGTAAAATTCAATAACTTTACCTAGTCAGTAAAAACAATTTAGTATGCGACATGAGAAACCTCACGCTCAAGCATTTCAAGAC